>NZ_JAFZKX010000096.1 GCF_017551775.1 Fibrobacter sp.
GTGTCGCTCCGCGACAAGGTGGACCGAAGCAAATACATCGGCTCCGACGAGAACTGGGAGAAAGCCGAGGCGGCCATCATCGAGGCGGCCGCCGAGAAAGGCCTGCCGACCGTGGTGGAATACGGCGAGGCAGCGTTCTACGGCCCGAAGCTCGACTTCATGGTGAAGGACGCTATCGGCCGCAGCTGGCAGCTGGGTACCATCCAGGTGGACTACAACCTCCCGGAGCGCTTTGAACTCGAGTACGTGGGCGCCGACGACAAGCGTCACCGCCCGGTGATGATCCACCGCGCGCCGTTCGGTTCGATGGAGCGTTTCGTGGCCGTGCTGCTCGAACATACGGGCGGCAAGCTCCCGCTCTGGCTGGCGCCGGACCAGGTCTCAATACTCCCTGTCAGTGAAAAATTTAACGATTTTGCAAAAAAAGTTTGCGATTTGTTGAATAATTCCGAAATTCGCGCCTCCATTGATGACCGTAACGTCACGATTGGCAAGAAGATCCGCGAGAATGAGCTCAAACGGATGCCTTTCTTGCTGATTGTCGGTGAGAAGGAGCAGGCGACCGAGACGGTTTCCGTTCGGAAGCAAGGCGGCGAAGACAAGGGCGTGATGAGCCTCGCGGCGTTCCAGGAGTACATCAAGGGTGAGATTGAAAACGAACTTAAATAATTTAATATTAACCATTTAACCTACAGGAGGACCAGATTATAGCAACGAACTACAGACCCCCGAAACCGAAACCGCAAGCCCCGCGCAAGCCGGATCAGCGCCTGCCGCAGAACCGGAAAGACAAAGACGACGGACTTCGGATCAACGATGCCATCACCGCCCAACGCGTCCGCGTGGTGGGTGAGAATGTGCCTGAACAGGGCATCTATCCGCTCGCACAGGCGTTGAAGATGGCAGAAGAACGGGAAATGGATCTGGTGGAGATCGCTCCGAATTCCGATCCTCCCGTATGCAAGATCCTCGACTACCAGAAATTCGTCTATCAGCAGAAAAAGAAGGCGAAGGAACAGAAGTCGAACGCTTCCAAGGTGGTTATCAAGGAGATCCGCTTCGGTCCGCAGACCGATGAGCACGATTTCCAGTTCAAGCTCAACCACGCGAAGAGCTTCCTGCAGGAAGGCTCGAAGGTCAAGGCCTACGTGTTCTTCCGCGGACGCTCCATCCTTTTCTCCGAACAGGGCGAGAAGCTGCTCCTGCGCTTCGCCGTGGAACTGGAGGAATATGGAAAGGCCGAGCAGATGCCGAAACTGGAAGGCAAACGGATGATCATGATGATCGCCCCGCTGAAGAAGAAGTAAACCAACTTTTATAAACAAAACGTTATGCCTAAATTGAAGACCAACACCGGTTCGAAGAAGCGTTTCACGCTCACCGGTTCGGGTAAAATCAAGAGAAAACACGCTTATCACAGCCACATTCTCACCAAGAAGACGAAGAAGCAGAAGAGAAACCTCGACCATTTCGCTATGATCGACAAGGTCGATGTGAAACGAGTGAAAGCTTTGTTAGTCAAGTAGTTTATTTATTGTAGAACCGGACGTTCAGCCGAAAAGACCCCGCGAGCCGGGGCGCTGACGCCCAAAAAACCAATCCATTATGCCTAGATCTGTAAACAGTGTCGCATCAAGGGCACGCCGCAAGAAAGTTTTGAAGGAAACCCGCGGTAACTTCCTCGCCCGGAAAAATGTCTGGACCGTAGCGAAGAATACCTATGAGAAGGGTCTCACCTATGCGTACCGCGACCGCAAGACCAAGAAGCGCAACTTCCGTTCGCTCTGGATCACCCGCATCAACGCAGCTGCCCGCCAGCATGGTATGAACTACTCCCAGTTCATGGGTAAGCTCGCCCAGCAGAATGTGGGTCTGAACCGCAAGGTCCTCGCTGACCTCGCGATGAACAATCCGCAGGCTTTCGAAGCTATCGTCAATTCGGTAAAATAGCTCTGTGCCTTGACCGTCAAGGGAATAGATAAGAAATCTTGGGTGCGGTTCGCCATTTGGGCCGCACTTTATGTCGCGTGGATCGCGTGGCACGGAAACTGGTGGTGGCTCCTGGGCCTTCCCGTGGTTTTCGAGTTTACTGCGAGCCGGCGGCTCAAGGCGTGGTTTGAGAAGATCGCGCAGAAGAGCCGTGGCCTCAAGACGACGCTGGGCTGGGTGGACGCCCTGCTCTTCGCCGTGATCGTGGTCACGTTCATCAACGTCTTCTTCTTCCAGGCCTTCAAGATTCCTTCCTCCTCCATGGAGAGTTCCCTCCTGACGGGTGATTATCTCTTCGTCAGCAAGACGGCCTACGGCCCGAAGCTGCCGCAGACGCCGCTTTCCGTTCCTTTCGTCCACAACACCATGCCCTTCTCCGGGAAAGAGAGCTACTCCACCGCCCTGCAGTTCAAGTATCGGCGGATCAAGGGATTCGGCCACGTCCAGCGCAACGACTACGTGGTCTTCTCGTTCCCGCACGGGGATACGGTGCTCGCCAAAGCCCCCGCCGAGGATTATTACACGCATGTGCGCATGACCTCGCGGGAGTACGCGGAGAAGATGTACGGGCCCATCAAGGTCCGGCCGGTGGACAAGAAGGACCATTATGTGAAGCGTTGCGTGGCGGTGGCGGGCGATACGCTGCGGGTCGTCGACGGCTGGGTCTTTGTGAACGGCCAGCCGCAGGAGCGCTATCCTGGCATCCAGAACACGTACCGTGTGGTCACGGACGGTTCCGCCATCAATTCGGTGCTGCTGCGCGACATGGGATTCAACCAGGGCGAGGTCTGGTACAGCCAGACGCTGCCGGGCTATCCCGCGCTGCCGCTCACGGACGAGAGATACGAAAAAGTGAAGGCTTTGGCCAACGTGGTGAGCGTCGAACAGAATGTCGACGTGTATCCGCCCGATTATCCCGATTCGGAACTGATGTTGTTCCCCTTCGTGGCAACGGGCTGGACGCGCGATAATTATGGTCCGCTGTGGATTCCGGCAAAGGGGGAGTCCGTGGTGCTGACCGCCGACAATCTGCCGTTCTACCGCCGTATCATCGAGGTGTATGAAGGGAATTCCTTCGAAGAAGTGGGGGAGGGTCGCTACCGGATCAACGGGGAAGAGACCGATTCCTACACGTTCCAGATGGATTACTACTTCATGATGGGTGACAACCGTCACAATTCGCTCGATTCGCGTTACTGGGGTTTCGTCCCCGAAGACCACATCGTGGGCAAGCCCCGGGTGATCTGGATGTCGACCGATGCGAACCAGAAGTTTCCCCGGAACATCCGCTGGCGCCGTTTGCTGAAGTTTTTGTAAATGAGTAATTTTTATTTGGTTTTTTGATGAAAAATCAAGATATTTGCAGCCCCTTTGGAAAAATAGAATAAAAAATAGATAGACAATGGCACGAGTTTGTCAAGTTACCGGAAAGAAAAGAGTGATCGGAAACAACGTTTCCCACTCCAAGAGACGTACTAAACGCGAATTCGCCCCGAACCTCAAGACCAAACGTTTCTGGCTCGAAGAGGAACAGCGTTTCGTGACCCTGAAAGTGTCCTGCAAGGGTATGAAGACCATCTACAAGAACGGTCTCGCTGAAACCCTCAAGGAATCCCGTGAGAAAGGTTTGATCAACATCGTTTAATTTTTTACTGACATGGCAAAGAAAGGTAACAGAGTTCAGGTGATCCTTGAATGCACCGAGCAGAGAGAAAGCGGTGTTCCCGGCATCTCCCGGTATATCACGACCAAGAACAAGAAGAACACGAACGAGCGCCTCGAGCTGAAGAAGTACAATCCGTATCTGAAGCGCTACACGGTTCACAAAGAGATCAAGTAACACACTAACTTTATTATACTATGGCAAAGAAAGCGGTCGCAACGTTCTCCGGCGACAAATCCCAGCTGAAAAATGTGGTGAAGTGCATCAAGATGGTCAAGTCTGAGCGCACGGGTGCCTACGCGTTCCAAGAGGAACTCGTCCCTACCGACGAAGTAGCCGACTACTTCAAGAAATAATAAAGTAGGTAA
>NZ_JAFZKX010000097.1 GCF_017551775.1 Fibrobacter sp.
GAGGCTTTGGCGGCTTCGGCGGTGACGGCGGCTTTGGAGGCTTCGGCGGTGACGGCGGCATGGGCGGCTTCGGCGGCGACGGCGGCATGGGCGGCTTCGGCGGTGACGGTGGCATGGGTGGCTTTGGTGGTTTCGGTGGTGATGGTGGCATGGGAGGCTTTGGCGGTTAACGAACGATTTTATTCCCTTTTGCGAAAAAATCCCGCATCGTTTGGTGCGGGTTTTTATGTGTTTATTCCTGGTTTGTTGGCGGAAATTTGGGGTAAAAAACCCCGAACGGGTGTTTTCTGGACGTTTTTTTTAGTGGTAAATTTTGAATTTACCATAAGTTACGGAGCGGAGTTGCGCACGGGACCTATATTTATGGCGTACGGGATGATCAATCAATCAAACAAGGAGCAATAATGAACTTCAAGAAACTTGCTATGGTCCTCTCCGTTACAGCGGCCCTCTGCTACATGGGCTGTGAGGATTCCACCTCGGTAAGTGTAGATGACGATGAAAACGATCAGCCGGTACTTTCGAGCGAATCGAAGGATGCTACGGGAGATAATATTACTTCCAGCGAATCCAAGGACAATACCGGCGGTCAGGAACAGGCCGTCTCGAGTTCCTCCGTGAAGGAAGACAACGGTGCTGCGGCCGCTAGCTCGTCTGATGCGGCACCCGCAAGTTCCGCCGGTACGGCACCCGCAAGTTCTGCTGATGTCGGCCCTGTTGCGGGTCCCGGAGCTGTAGTGTATGATACGTCCTTTGCTTTTGACAGCACTGCCTTCGCCGACATGATGAAGTGCGACGAAGAAGGCGCTACCCAGAATATGATGGGTGCTGCCGTGTTGGTTTGCAGGAACGGCCAGTGGGAATATGACTCCACGGCGACTGCCGAAGCCAACAAGTGCGATGAAGAAGGTGCCACGAAGACCGAAGATATGATGGGCATGATGGAAATGACTTATGTCTGCAAGGACGGCCAGTGGACCATGGATATGTCTAGCATTGGCGGCGGTAACTGGAACTTGGGTGATTCTAGCTTTACGATGCCCGGCGGTGGCAACTGGAACATTGGCGATAGCATTGGGGGTGGATACTTCAACTGGCGTGATTCCAGCTTCACGATGCCTGGTGGCGGCAATTTCGGTGGCGGTAGCTTCGGTGGTGACGCTGCCGGCGAATAAGATTTTCAAAACCAACCAACCCACATAAAGAAAGGCTCGCACGTTTTGTGCGGGCCTTTTCAATACCGTTCGTTCGACGTTTCATGAACTGAATCTCCGGTATCTCACTCACTCTCGCCACCGCCCCAGCTTAACGCATGGGGCTTTGTGGCTCACCAATACCGTTCGTTCGTCGTTTCATGAGCAGAACCTCCGGTATCTCACTCACTCTCGCCACCGCCCCAGCTTAACGCATGGGGCTTTGTGGCTCACCAATACCGTTCGTTCGATGTTTTATGAACTGAACCTCCGGTTCCTCACTCACTCTCGCCACCGCCCCAGCTTAACGCATGGGGCTTTGTGGCTCACCAATACCGTTCGGGGCTTGAAGTGGGCTTACAAAGGCCTCGATTTGCAAGGTGTACATACCAATTGTTGCTGTTTTGCTTTTTAGTATGTAAGTTGCTAGTTTGTGTGTAACAAAAAGCGCAAAATTCCTGCTTGGGCGTCCTCAAATGTTAAAAGAAAGCCCCGAAAACGTTCTTTCGGGATAAAAATCTGTGAATTTATTTGAAATTTTACATACCTAAAGCCGTCTGAGCGGCCTTTTGGTATGTATAAGTCAAAAAATCGCCTTTCTTAGGGCGCCTAGGCTTGGCGCTCTTCGAGCGCAAGCTTGGCCGCTCGGTCATAGAAAATGCAAGCATTTTCTGCGGCATTCGCTTTATCTGGCTTGGCGCTCTTTGAGCGCAAGCCTTTCGGCTCGGCCATAGAAAAATGCAAGCATTTTTCTGCGGCACTCGCCTTATCAGGCTTTTATAATCGTGTCCTTGGCGAGGACGACGATGCCGGATTCTGTCACGTGGAAGAGCTTCTTGTCGCGTTCCAGGTCGTAGCCGATCTGGAAGCCGGCCGGAATGTGCAGGCCCTTTTCCACGATTGCGCGGCGCACCTTCGCGCCGGGCCCGATGGTCACGTTCGGGAACAGAATCGATTCTTCGACAAGAGCATCTTTCTGGATGGACACGCCGGGGGAGAGGATGCTTTTGACCACGGTGCCGCCACCGATGATGCAGCCCGAAGACACGATGGAGTCGATGGCGGCACCCTGGTGGGCGTTGCCATCGCCCGCGAAGAATCGTGCGGGCGGCTGGTTCCAGTTGAACGTACGGATGGGCCAGTAGTTGTTGTACAAATCGAACGGCGGGTTCTCGGAACACAGGTCCATGTTCGCCTCGAAGAAGGCGTCGAGCGTTCCCACGTCGCGCCAGTAGCCCTTGGTAGAAGCCTGTTCGCCGCGCACGATGTTCGTGTTGAAGTCGTACACGTAAACGGGGTAGTCCTTGTACAGGCTCGGGATGATGTGTTTGCCGAAGTCGGTCGCGCCGCTCGCCGCACCCTTCATGAGTTCGCGCACCAGGAACTTGCTCGTGAAAATGTAGTTGCCCATGCTCGCGAGGCAGTAGCCGGGGTTGCCGGGCATTTCCTTCGGGTTCTTGGGCTTTTCTTCGAAGCCGATCATGCGGTTGTCCTGGTCCACTTCGATGATGCCGAATTCACGCGCTTCCGAGACGGGCACGGGAATTGCGGCGATCGTGAGCAGTGCCGCGCGGCTCAAGTGGAAGTCGATCATCTGGTTGATGTCCATCTTGTAGATGTGGTCACCGCCGAAAATCGCCACTAGGTCCGGGCGCTCGTCCGTAATCAGGTTGATGTTCTGGAAAATCGCGTCGGCGGTTCCCTTGTACCAGTCGTCACCGGTGCGCATCTGTGCAGGCACCAGGTCCACGTACTGGTCCAGGCTCGCATTCAGGTTCCATGCTGCGGAAATGTGCTTGTTCAGCGAGTCGCTCTTGAACTGCGTGAGCACCTTGATCTTGAAGATGCCGGAATTGATGAAATTGTTCAGGACGAAGTCGATGATGCGGTATGTTCCGCCAAAGTGCACGGCGGGTTTCGCGCGGTCGCGGGTGAGGGGCTGCAGACGGCTGCCCTGACCGCCGGCCATGATCATGCAAAGGATGTTTTTCTGGTGTTCCCTAGAATAAGACCAGCTCATATAACCTCTTGTGTATCTCGGAGTTACCTATTCAACATATACATGCGTAATCTACGTTTTTTTCAATGGAAATGTAAACTTTTTTCTTAAAAAGTCTAAAAAAATGCCAAATATCGCGGGCGCCGTTTCTGGTGCAAATTCGGGCAGACCGGTACTGGCGGATGGCCGCGTGTTTTTAATCAAAAATTTTTATGGCACCCCTGCGATGGAATCCTGAATTTTTGTAAATTTAACCGCGTTCGAAAAAATCGAAAAAACACGTTAAACCAAATAGGAGCTCACTATGAGTCTTACTCTCAACGACATCAAGCACTCGAAGATCAAGGCTTGGGTTGAAGAATGCATCGCTATGTGCGAACCGGACAACGTCGTCGTTGTCGACGGTTCCAAGGAAGAATATGACGCCCTCATGCAGAAGTGCGTGAAGGCCGGCCTCGCCACTCCGCTCAAGGCCAAGGAAAACTGCTTCCTGTTCCGTTCTCTCCCGTCTGACGTGGCTCGTGTCGAATCCCGTACGTTCATCTCCTCCGTGAAGGAAGAAGATGCAGGTCCGACCAACCACTGGATCGACCCGAAGGAACTCAAGGAAACCATGAAGGGCCTCTACAAGGGTTGTATGCACGGCCGTACCATGTACGTGATTCCGTTCTGCATGGGCCCGCTCGGTTCTCCGATCTCCAAGAACGGTATCGAACTGACCGACTCTGAATACGTTGTTCTCAACATGGACATCATGACTCGCGCCGGCAAGAAGGTTCTCGACATCCTCAATGCCGACCAGAACGCTGAATTCGTTCCGTGCCTCCACTCTGTTGGTAAGCCGCTCAACAACGGTGAAACCGACGGCGGCATCTGGCCCTGCGCAGACGTCGAACACAAGTACATCACTCAGTTCCCGGACGAAAAGCTCATTTGGTCCTACGGTTCTGGCTACGGTGGAAACGCCCTCCTCGGCAAGAAGTGCTTTGCTCTCCGCATTGCTACCGTTCTCGCTCGCGACGAAGGCTGGCTCGCCGAACACATGCTCATCCTCAAGCTCACGAACCCGAAGGGCGAAGTCAAGTACGTTACTGGCGCCTTCCCGTCTGCTTGCGGTAAGACGAACCTCGCCATGCTCATCCCGACTATCCCGGGCTGGAAGGTCGAAACCATCGGTGACGACATTGCATGGATGAAGTTTGGCAAGGATGGCCGTCTCTA
>NZ_JAFZKX010000098.1 GCF_017551775.1 Fibrobacter sp.
ATCGTAGTCAACCCAGAGGCCGCCCATCGTGTAGTGGATGGCCGGGAAGATGCGCATCGGGACCTTGTACGGGTCTTCGTCGGTGATCTTCTCGTACATCTGGAAGAGGTTGCCGTACTTGGCAGACACGCCGGCAACGCCCATACGCTGGATAGCGTCGGCGAAGTCGAGGTACACAGCCTGCTTGGTGTTGCCCACGCCGAGGCCGGCGTCGCAAACCTGCTTGGCGTTACGGGAAGCCACGTCACGCGGGACGAGGTTACCGAAGCTCGGGTACTTTTCTTCGAGGTAGTAGTAACGGTCTTCTTCCGGGATCTGGTCCGGAGAACGGGTGTCGCCAGCCTTGCGCGGAACCCAGATACGGCCGTCGTTACGGAGAGATTCGCTCATCAAGGTGAGCTTGGACTGCAGGTCGCCGTGGCGAGGAATGCAAGTCGGGTGAATCTGCGTGTAGCAGGGGTTGGCGAACAGGGCGCCGCGCTTGTAAGCACGGAAAGCGGCCGTCACGTTAGAACCCTGAGCATTGGTAGAAAGGTAGTAGACGTTACCGTAACCACCGGTGCAGAGGCAGACAGCGTCGGCCACGTGGCTTTCGAGTTCGCCGGTGATGAGGTTACGGACGATGATACCGCGAGCCTTGCCGTCGATAACGACGAGGTCCATCATTTCGCGGCGGGGGAACATCTTCACCTTGCCGGCGGCAACCTGGCGCATGAGGGCCTGGTAGGCACCGAGGAGGAGCTGCTGACCCGTCTGACCGCGGGCGTAGAACGTACGGGAAACCTGCGTACCGCCGAAAGAACGGTTGTCGAGAAGTCCACCGTATTCACGACCGAACGGAACGCCCTGGGCGACACACTGGTCGATGATGAGGTTGGAGTTTTCGGCCAAGCGGTGCACGTTGGCTTCGCGAGCGCGGAAGTCACCGCCCTTCACGGTATCGTAGAACAAGCGGTAAACGGAGTCGCCGTCGTTCTTGTAGTTCTTGGCAGCGTTGATACCACCCTGAGCGGCAATGGAGTGCGCACGGCGGGGGCTATCCTGAATGCAGAAAGACTTGACGTTGTAACCAAGTTCGGCGAGAGAAGCGGCAGCGGAAGCACCGGCAAGGCCAGTACCCACGACGATCACCGTGAACTTACGCTTGTTGGCGGGGTTCACGAGCTTGAGTTCGAACTTATGCTTGGTCCACTTTTCTTCGATGGAACCACCGGGGATTTTAGAATCAAGAATCATTAGTGGTCTCCTTACTTTTCAACGTTGAAAGAAACTTGTACTTCGCCGACAGAGGGAATCACGAAGGAAGTCTTGGCAGCGGCCTTTTCCTTCTGCTGCTGTTCGTACTGCGGCTGGAGGGCGCGAGACTTTTCAATCAGGGCCTGCGTACCGGGCTGGTTAGCGAGGTAGAAGGCGGCAATCGCGGTGATGCCGAAACCGAGAGCGACGACGACACTGTAGATGATGCCGCAGACGTCGATAATCGGAGTCCACTTCTGGTGAGCGATACCCATGGTCTGGAACGCAGAAGAAATGGCGTGGAACAGGTGCATGCCGATAACGAACATGCTGATCACATAGAAGACAGCCCATGCCGGGTTGGCAAACATCTCGATGGTGGTGAGCCACATGTCGCGGACGATTTCACCTTCGGCATTCACGTAGAGGTAGTGTTCGCCGAACTTGAGCATCATGAGGTGCTGGATGAGGAAGCCGACAATGAAGAGACCGGACCAGATCATGGTGAAGGTCGCGAAGGTCTTCTTGCCCTTGCGTGCGCTGACTTCGTATTCGATGCCACCGCGGGCCTTCTTGTTCTCGATCTTCAGCGTCACGGCGAGGAAGATGTGGAGAGCGAAGCAAGCCACAAGGCCCAATTCAACGAGGTAAATCAGCTTCACCGGGAAGTGAAGCGGGTTGAACCCGGTCAGGAACTCGGTGTAGGCATTGTAAGAAGCCTGCGCCGACGCCTGGTCGAAGTTCAGGAGCTGGAAGTTACCACACATGTGGCCGAGGACGAACAGGGCGAGTGCCGCACCAGTGCATCCCATGATCTGCTTCTTACCGATGGAAGAGGTAAGATACTTGACGATCCATTGCATTGAGTTGTGTCTCCTTGAGAGGGTTATTTTTGAAACTTAGAGGACGCAGCAGGCCTTGAGAGAAGGCATTTCGTAGGCGTAGCGTTCTTCCTTCTTGAACCAGAAGTCAAGCTCGCGGGCAGCGGACTCGGGGCTGTCGGAGCTGTGCACGACGTTTTCGGTCATGGAAGGGGCAAAGTCATAGCGGAGGGTACCGGGTTCAGCCTTGGCCGGATTGGTAGCGCCGTTGATAGCGCGGACCTTGGCGATAGCGTTTTCACCACCGAGAGCGAGCATCACGGACGGGCCCTTGGTCATGTAGGCCTCGAGTTCCGGGAAGAACGGCTTTTCGACGTGTTCGGCGTAGAAACCGCGGGCATCTTCAGAGGTCATCTGGTGCATCTTCACGGCGCAGACAGAGAGGCCGGCACTGATGTAGCGGTCAATAATGCGACCAACCAAGCCGGACTTAACGGCATTGGGCTTGATCATTGCAAATGTCATTTCCATAAGGTTACCTTTTTTGTGAGTGTTTCAAATATAATTTTTCGCGAGAAAAAGGAACTAGTTCCCAGTTCCTAGTCACTAGAAAAATCGGGCATTTAAAATGCATCTCGCATAAAAATACTCTGAACTAGTAACTCAGAACTAAGAACTGAGCCGAAGGCTCTACTCTTCCGCCTCGATCTTCTTCATCAGGTCCTCGGCGAGTTTTCCGCCGGACTTGATGTTCTCGATGAGCCATTCCACGTCCTTCCCCATTTCGCTATTGGGGTAAGTCTTCTGGAATTCTTCCAGGACCTGGAGTGCGAGGGAATCGTTGTGCAGGTTCTCGTTCAGAACGAACCCGCGGCTGAACATGGCCTTTTCGGCATCCGGAGACTCGGGCCACATCTTGTAGTACGTGTAGTACTCGGATTGAGCCATGGAGAACTGTTCTGCTTCAGATTCGATCTGTGCAATCTGGAACGTAGCCAGCGCGTAGAGAGAATCGACATCCGCATAACGGTTGCGAACCTTCTTCCACGAAGCGAGGGCAGCATCGTATGCGCGCATCTTGTAAAGCGAATCGGCCTCCTGCATAAGAGCCGCGGGCGTAGAGGCCGGTACATTCACCGGCAAGTCGCTCCTGTAAAGACGAATGTCGGCAGCAGCCAGGACATCGGCTTCGCGGCGTTCCCTGCGGGCAGCGCGGAGGGCGCTAATATTGTTGGAGAATACCTGCTTGCGGATATCCTCAATTTCCTTGCCCTTGTACAGCATGCTGTTGAAGTAGTATTCGTGCTTCAGAATGTTTTCGGGGAATTTAATGAAGTCGTTTATGTCTTCCTTGGACTCCTCGAACTCGAGACGCGGACGCACCGGGTTGCCATTCTTCTCGAAGAACGCCTTCAGGGAGTCTTCGGGCAGCATGTCCTTGATTTTCGCCAACTCCTCGTAATGCGCGAGGATGTAGTTGCCGCGGGTCTGGCGCATGAATGCGCGGTATTCCCACGAGCGGTCGAGCTTGAGGCTGCGGGCTTCGTCGGCGAAAGAGGCGCTTTCGGCAAGGCTATGCACGATGCGGTCCCTGGAGCGGTTGCTCTTCGGCAAGCCAGGTTCTTCGGCAAGGATGTTCAGGAAATCGCCTTCGGTAAAGAAGGGCTTCCCGTTCTTGGAGATGAGCACGTAGCTGGAATCCAGTTCCAGGAAACCGCTATTCAGCATGCGGTTTTCAACTTCGCCCTTCACGCGATCGAAAGGCTTCACCTCGGGCGGGAAAGCCTTCACGAGGTAGAACACGTGACGTCCGGGAGTCATCGTCGTCGCAAGGACCGGGGAAACCGTCCCCTCGGGCTTATCCTTGAAGGCCTCGTCCAGGCCGACGACAATGCCGATACCGTACGGGAACGCGAAGCCTTCCTTCACCTTCCCCACGTAACCGCCGTTCGCGGCAGTTTCCTTGTTTTCGCTATACTTGGCGGCCAATTCCTTGAACTGTTCGAGGTCCTTCACGGGCTTCTGGAACAAATTGGCAAGCGCCGCGGAATCTTCCATCTGCACATGGTAAACTTCATACGCAGGAGCAGTCTTGAATTCTTCCTTGTGCTTCTCGTAGTAGCTTTCTGCGTTCGGCGGAACAATCTTCTCTATCTGGACCGGATACCTCTCGTTGATTTCCTTGATGGAAGTTTCCATCAGGTTGCGCCTGTACTGGCGGAGGAAATTGACGGTATCGTTGCCCGCTTCCTTGAACTTTTCGGCTTCGCGGGAGATGAGCAGGTGTTCGGCCACTGTACCGCGAACGTCGATAAAGTGGACTTCGCCAGAATCCTTCGCGAACTCGCTCTTGTGCGTATTGAAGTAATTGCGCAGGTCCGCATCGGAGAACGTGAGGCACTCCATGGAATAGTAGCGCTGGTACACGAGCGTGAGCAGACGGTCATCGAGGTTCTTCGAATAGGCGTTCCAGCGGCTCTCGAGGTCCGGATTTTCGCTCACGGCCTTGGAAACCATGGCGGCCTTCGCGATGAGATCTCCGGCAATTTGCGCCTCAGACGAGCGTTCTGCACCCGAAAGCTTTATCGCGAGGTCCAAGTCCTCGGTATAAACAATTTCGTTATCGACGCGGGCGACCTTGTCCTCGCCCATTCCGATTCCATTGCAGCCCATCAAGGCTGCGCAACAAAGGGAACTGATAAAAAGCAATTTTTTGTTCATCAAATCCTCGTAGAAAAGCTTAAAAACCCGCTTAAATATAGTCAATTGCGCATTCACGGACGCATCGTCGAACGTAAAAAAAAGCCGCAAACCCCGCCAAAAGCGGATTTACGGCCTTCCGGTCCAACCCGAAACGGCCCGTCATTCGCTATAGTACGAGACTACAAATTGGACATGTTGGCGGCGGCCAGAAGTATTGCCGCCATAACCGTGAAGCACAAAACAAGCCCGATAAAGACGACACCAACAATAATGCCGATGCGTTCTCTGCGCTTGTAATCAGCCGGATTGTAATCGGGAACGCAGTCCGTCATCTTGCCGGCACCGAGTTTTCCCATAATGACAAATATCGCGACATACCACACCCAATAAAGGATGGTAAAGACACCTATTGTTCCTTCCGGTTCATATAACGTCGACAACGCTCCCAGTATCATTTCGGGGATATTTACCAAGATACCCCAACCAATCATGGGCCAGAAGAAGCCGTACTGACTTTTTGTCGTTTCCCGGTGATGCACAATCCATGAAAGGAGCGGGCCACCGAGAGCCATGCTCCACATGAACTTGCCGGCGGGATGCTTCTGGATGCTCACGGCAGGGGCTGCTTCGCCAATTTGATCTTCGCTTTTTGAATCGAATGCCATAGGTGGCTCCTTTGAAAAGGTTCAAGATGAAAAATAATCAAAAAAGCAACGTAAATAAAAATTTTCGCACAAAATAATGAGTAAAAAAGCTCTAACCATCAATTAATGAATCGGATGGCCGAATAGACCATGCAAACATAAACACTGAAAATACAAGGAAGAAATATTTCATATAGGAGTACAAAACATGAAAAAGCTTGTGTTATTCATACTCGTTTTAACAGCCTTCGCCTTGGCTGGGACAACGCATCTTATCAAAGTCACCAAGGCGGACGGCACTACCGAACGATTTTGGGTGGAAACCGTAGCGAAAATAACGTTCGAGGCCGACAAGAACGACTCGTCCCAAGTATTGTCGACTCCCGCATCGGCAAAGCTGGCTGGCGCATCGGTCACCTGGAATCGCCATACAGGAAGTTTATCCATAAGCGTTCCGGAAAACCGTTCTATAGTCCGGATCTTTGACGCTCTGGGCAATTGCGTTTACCGTAACGCAAGTCTCGTGAAGGGAGCAAACGAGATCTATCCGGGGCTCCATTCCGGGCTCTATGTGGTGCAGGTCCAAACGGGAACCCGCCTTACAAATCTCAACATCAACGTGAAGCAGTAGGAGGATACAATGAAAACGATTCAAAAAATTTCGGCCCTTCTTGTGGCTTCCGCATCGTTCAGCATGGCTGGCGTCATCAACGTATATAAGGATGGCGAAAAAAATCCTTCGACAAGCCTGAACCTGACGACTATTGACAGCCTGACTTTCTCCGGAAAAGCCGAAAAGAAAGAGATGGACATCTCGGGAAAGGCCAAACAGTCTATCAAGCTTTCGGATATTGACCGCATGGCGTTCACGCTCAAGGACAAGAGCAAAGAAACGATGACCGTGACGGTAGGCGAAGGCGTCTTGGCAGGGAACCATACATTCAAGCTTTCTGAAATCAAGAATATCGAGATTATTGATATGGATTCCGAAAAGGACATGGATAGCGACGGCCTTGCCGACCTTGACGAAATTTACAAGTACGATACGAACCCGAACTCTGCCGATACGGATGGCGATGGCTGGAGCGATGGCGAGGAACTCGCCGACGGCATGTATTCGCCCACGAACCCGACCAAGTTCAATCCGCGTATTGCCGACGTGCCGGGGCTTAGGATAACGTTGAAAAAATCGCCTGGCATATGGCTTAATGTAACGACATCGGAAGGGAAAAACAAGAGTGAAACTATTACGGAAGGTACGGAAGTTACCAATACGAATTCAACGAGCTACGAGGAAAGCCGTAGCGTAGACATCATGAATGCCTGGAACGTTTCAACGACTCAAGGTGTAGAAGTCTCCGCTACCACTACTGGTGCAAATGTTGGTTATTCCGGAAAGGTTACTGTCGGTTACAACGGTAGCTACACTAGTTCCACGGGCATGAGCTGGGGCTCCTCCGTAGAAAGCAGCGTTGCTGAAAGCTACGAAAAGGCCATGGCCAAGGAAACGTCCGAAGGTAGCCAGGTGAACGGCGCAACGCTCTGTATGCAGGTGGAACTCAAAAATACATCAGACCTTGCTTTTACTATCGAGGCTTTAAAAATATCCGCTTCTACTTATGATATTAAGGATACCAGTACATTGGCAATCCTTGCCGACTTGAGCCGCGACGGCAGTTTAATCTGGAGCAATATCACGCTCAAGCCGGGTGAATCGACCGACGCAAATTTCTGCAATAGCGAAGTGCCGGTTGAACTAATTAAGAACCTAATCTACAATACAAGTGCTATCGTGCTCGGTTCTTCGACGCAAAAAATAACCATTGATGGTGGCAGCAACGATTTTACGGTAACATATACGAAGGTAGCCGCCAAGACGGCAGACATTACTATTGATTACGGTCCCGAAGCTACCGGCAACAGGTCTGTGCGATATCAGGTTGCAACGAATTACCGCTACAATCCCGACAACAAGGGAAGCGATGATATGTACGCAAAGACTTCTCTTGCAGAATTACTGCGCAATGCTCACGTGAATTTTAAACAAGATTCTGTTGAAGGACCTTCTAAGAAGAAACTTTACGGACTTGCCTCTATTGAAGAATACAAGTACAACTCGAAGGATAATGCCATGTGGTATGTTTCCATCCAGCGTGCTGCGGACCTGAAGAACGGACGCAACAACATAGAATTGTACACATTCTCCTACGCCTCCTATGATTTGGAAAAGATTCTCGTGGGTGCTGGAGATGCCGTGCATATCTTCTACAGCATGGACCAGGACCACGACGGGGTTCCGTTCTTGACGGAACACCTGTTTGGAACGGATGATACCAAGGTTGATTCCGATGGCGACGGTTTGTCGGATTACGATGAAATCAACGGATGGACCAAGGGCGAATCTACAGTCAAATTTTATACAAATCCGGCGAACGAAGATACGGATGGAGACGGAATGAACGACAAGGAAGATCCGGATCCGACCAAGAACACGGAAATGCTCAAACGCCTGACGTTTAAGGACGCCTCTCTCTCCTTGCTTCAGGTATTTGCCGATTCGTTGATGGTGGATTCTACGGCTTTGTTGCGTAAGGATTCCGCAGCGCTTGCTAAAAAAGACAGCTTCGAAATCCTAGTCCAAGCTCCATCCGCCTTTATCAAGGTCGTGCCCAATGCGGAAATGGTGGCTGGGGTTACGTATACAGTGAATGGGAAAACGTATCCTGTGAAGCGGACTGTAGAGAATGGTAAAGAGGTTTACATTTTCAAGACTCCGCTTACGATTTTAGAGAAAACAAATGTCACGATTGAAGTTAAAGCTGGAGACGGAGCAAAGATTGAGGCGCACACCTTGTCGATTTCTTCGGCTTTGAGACCTGCGACGAACTTGAAACTCGGAAAAAGTGCAGATCGTTCGCAAATTATTGTGAAGTATGACCGTTCTACGGATCCCCGCGTGAAAGGATATGTCATTTTGCGTGTTAAAAAGAATTATCAAGATGGCTGGGCGCGCGAAGTTCAATTGCCGGAGAGCATCAAAAACGGGGCAAAAATAGTGAACGGTGGTTCTTATAATGGCTTTAATGTTTTTGTGCATAACGACACAAGTGGCGTGTATCATGACCCAGTTGGCCGTGGTTCTCCTTATTACTGTTATCGTGTATATGCCTATACTACGGAAGGCGATTCCGACGATCCGGTTATGGTGTTCTCCAAAGGCACGGAAGAAAAGTTCCGTAACGTAGGCCGACTTCATTTAGAGATTAGTTTATATGATTTTGGTGGCGAGTACAATTACTCTGGTGGTGCTCGAACTGACATTTGGTCGAATATTGGTCTCTTTGGTACAAAACACTGTGACGCAGGTACCGGTCTTACTTCTTGGCGTGCGTTTGATCATGATGCAGGAAAAGTTGCTCATGGAGAAACGGTGATCTTCTTTTCAGAAGAGCTTGATAAAAATGATGAAAAACCCGACAACGACACGCGAGATTTTAGCATCGGCAAAGAAGGAATGTGTTTGGAAATCTATATAGAATCTAATCACCCCAAAAAAGCCTTTACTAAAAAGATTAGTTGGCCGTATGAGAATTTAGTGAAAAGTGATGGCTCTGGCTGGGTCTTTGGAAATGGTCGCAGCGATAATGCTCCAAAAAAAGACGAGAATAGATTCCTTGTTGGAGAAGGAACGGATATTAACAGCCACGATGGTAATAATGGAATCAAATACGATGACACAGACGGTTATTGTGGTGATGCATGCGGTGGCGATATTCATGCGGGTTACAAGTTCGGGATTAACTATTATTGGGACAACGATAACGACTTCTACTAATCCGTTCTAACATATTCACTAAGCCCCCCCACACACAGGGGGGCTTTTTGAGGTTTTTATGAATCATGGTTTTCTTGCTCCAAGGTTGTCTTTTTGGCTGCTTTGCGGTTTCGCCTTTGCGGCGGATTTGCCTTCGGCGGTAGACAATTCCGATAATCCGTATTTTTTTC
>NZ_JAFZKX010000099.1 GCF_017551775.1 Fibrobacter sp.
ACCCGTAGCGTTACCACCGGCTTCGGTCATGAGCATAACTTCGGTCACGTTACCGAACTTGAGCGAAGCAGAAGCACCACCCTTCGAACCGCGGAGCTGCTTGTTCTGACCGGTGAAGAGTTCATCCCACTTCTTGAAGTGAGCGGAAATGTCGATGTGGCCGCACTGACGCGGAGTCTCGCGGATGCTGAAGAACTGCACGAACGTGGAGGTACCCGACTTGGAGGGTTCCTGCTGGCGGAGGAAGGCGTGAATGGTGTACTTGGCACCGTCAACGGTGATTTCGCCAAACTTTTCACCCACGTACTGTTCGCTCGGCTTGCTGTACCAGTCGTCCACGATGTAGTATTCGGTTTCGGGGTTCTTGGTCCAGCCGTAAACACCGATGTAACCGTACTGGGCGTTGCCAGTCTTGGTGTACTTGTAATCGACCGCGAATTTCTTGGTCGTGTGGCTAATGCCGTTACCATTGTACTGGTAACCCACACGGGTCAAGTAGTCGCTGGAACCGCTCCAGTTTGCCTTGAACGTTCCATTGTCATAGTAGGTCATGGAAGCATTGCCACCCTGGTACCACTGTTCGTAACCCCAAGGGGTTCCGCTAATGGATCCGACCTGGTTGCCAGAAACTTGGCGACCATTTCCAGAGTGACCCATGTTATCGTTACAAGCGTCAGCCGCAAAGGCAGACGTTGCAAAACCCATCATAACGGTTAGGCCCATAACAGCCAAATATCTTGTTTTCATAATAACTCCTTATAATATCCCGTATTACCAAATCTATATTTAAAAAATATTCGGCTGTCTTATATAATACAACAAAGCGTTGTTGTAAACATCAACGTCAAAAACGCCCCAAAAAGGGCGTTTTTTGTAAACTTTTCATAAAATCAATAAGATGGATTCTATTTGCTCACGGAAAGCATGCCTAATTTTCCGTCAACCTTCACCATGTAGACGCCGGCGACACCGAACCTCGCGAGGATGGCACTGCCGATGGTCGAACCCGCAGGTACGAACACCTTACCGAGCACGCGGCCCTGCACGTCGAAAACCAGCAAATTGCGATCGGACATGCTAATGTGAGCGGTCGCAGGCAAGGCGTGCGTCGAGCTGGAGGACTCCGCCACAGAGCTAGAAGACTCGGCGACAGAACTCGATTCCGGAGCCGCAGAACTGGAGGATTCGTCCGCATACAAATCGCCAAAGCGCATATAGGCATAGTCGATAGAGCCCTTGCCGTTGTCAAAGACCTCGACCGTGGCCATCAAGTCGGTCAAATTGCCGAATTTAAGCACGGAGTTCTTACGGATCCCGCGAGCATTCGGAATGGTGTCGGTTTGGCCCGTAAAGAGTTCGTCAAACTTGTTAAAATGGGCCGTAATATCCATATAACCGCACTCCCGCGGAGTCTCACGGACGCTAGTGAAGCGCACGCGGTGGGTGTATCCCCTCCAGGACTCCCCTTCATCGGTCATGAGGGCGTAAACGGCGTATTTCGAGCCGTCGACCTCATATTCACCAAATTTCCGCCCAACGTAGGCTTCATCAATCTGGGCAATCCAGTCATCTATAATAAAGAACTCGCCTGCCGGATCCACCGTCCAGCCATTGACTCCGATAAAGACAGATCCGGACTCCACGGTCTTTGTATAATTGTATTCCAAGGACAATTTCTTGTAATTGTGGGGCATTCCTTTGGTCGCCTCGTAGGTCAGCCCAACCCTAGCCCAGTAGTCCTGGGTATTTTGCCACTCGGCCTTGAAAAAGCCATTATCATAGTAGGTCAGGGAGTTGTTAGGGACACTGCCCTCGGCAAGCCACAGTTGGTATCCCATCGAGGTTCCAGAGATGGCCCCCGTCTGGTTGCCAGTCACAAGGTGTGCTTCCCCCCGAAGGAGCGTATCTCGGATAGAGCACCCATCGGAAGCATGGACAGAGGCAGCTAGCCCTAACGCGAAGGCAAGGCCCAATTTCATCATTTTATCTTTCATATTTCACCAGTTATTATTTTTTACATACATAATATACAACATCATGTTCCCTAAGTGGAGGCGCAAAAGAAAATGACGTTGTTCTTTAAAACAACGTCACAAAACTGCGTTTTCCGCAAAAATTACTTCGTTACAGTGAGTATCTGGACCTTTCCGCCGTACTTCACCATATAGACGCCAGCCTTGCCATACTTGGCGAGAAGGGCGCTATTGACGCTCGTCCCTGCCGGAACAAACACCTGACCTAGCGAATTGCCAAGCATATCGAAGACCATCATGTTGCGGTCCTGCGTGGCCATGCGGGCAACCATTGGCAGAGCGATGGTCGAGCTGGAGGATTCAGCAGGCTTGATCGCGCTGGAAGACGGAGGCGCAACCGCACTGGAGGCCGGAGCGACAGAGCTAGAAGACGGGGCAACCGCGCTGGAAGAAACCGCAGCAGAGCTAGAGCTCTTGGGCGGGTCGTTCTGGACGTACACCTTGGCGTAGTTAAAATCGATCTTGCCAGAGGCACCCTGCTGTTCGGGGTACTGGCCGGCTTCACCCAGAATCTTGGCTTCGTACAGGGAGGAACCAAGGGCAATACCCTTTTCCTTCCAGGCCTTGAAATGTTCCGTAATGCTGATGGTACCACATTTACGGGCCGTACTTCTCAAGCTGTAAATCTGGTCGAAAGCCTTGTAACCTTCGATGGTAGCCCTGTTCGCACTCGCCGTAAAGACTTCGTATTCGGCACCGTCAACAGTAATCTTGCCCTTCGACGTTCCAAGCCAGTTCGGTCTGGAGGCCGGCCCCCAGTTGTCCACGATGTACCATTCAATCAGCGGGTTCTGCATCCATCCGTAAATACCGGCATAGGCATACGAAATGGACTTGTCGTTGCTAAAGGTCTTCATGCTATAATCGGCAACGAGGTTGCCCACCCCGAGCGGATCCTTGCCGCTGTTCTGCCCGTAGAAAAGGCCCTCACGGCACAGGAAGTCGTCCGTGTTGGTGAACGAGCACGAGAAAGAGCCGTCGGTATAGAAATCCGTAGTAGCGCTGCCGCTCTTGGTCCACTGTTCATAGTGGTAATCACCGATATTGCCGGTTTCGCCCTTGTCCGAGCCTGCACCGACACTGAAAGACACCGTCTTTTTCGAGCCACCATGGCTCGCATTGCAGAAGTCCTGTGCAAAAGCACCAGAAGCAGCGAAAGCCACGCAAAGAGCCGAAGCCCCCAAAATCCTTACATTCATTTTTCCCTCCGATTTGTAAGTTTTTTTACATATATATATTTTATTTTCGACAATTTCAACTTTTTTTACTTTCCCTGCAATCATTTTCAGGACAAAAAAACAAAAAAAAGGCGTTTCCGGAGTGGAAAACGCCTTTTTTGCACGCTATATAATACGCAGGCTATTCTTCGACAGGTGTTTCCGGTGCGGATTTTTCGACGGAGTCATCGTCAACCTCGACACCCTGTACATGGTCGAAGGTTTCCTTCGCCTCGGCGCTATCGTGCTCGATATCCTCGACGCTCGGGAGCGCGGTGGCATCCTGCACCATGTCGCCGTCACGCAGGCTAATCGCCTTCACGCCCTGGGCATTGCGGCCCGTAAGGCGGATGGAATCGGCCTTGATGCGGATGACCTGGCCTTCCTTGCTCGTGATGATCAGGTCGTAATCGTCGGCAACGCTGTCGACAAACACGGCCGGGCCGATCTTGTCGGTAACGTTCAGGTTCTTCACGCCCTTGCTGCCACGCTTGGTAACGCGGTAGGTCGAAGGTTCACTGCGCTTGCCGTAACCCTTCTCGGTAATGGTAAGCACCTTGTTGCCTTCCTTGAGCCACAGGAGCGAAATGACCTCGTCGCCTTCGGCAAGCTTGATACCGCGAACGCCGTGCGTGCCGCGGCCCATCGGGCGGAAGCAGGTAATCGGGAACGTGACCGCCTGGCCATTGCGGGTGGCGAGCATAAGCAGGTCCTTCGCAATCGGGCGTCCTTCGACATCGTCGGCATCATCGCCTTCGACTTCCGGCGCATCGGCAGCATCGGTTTCGGGCGCATTGTCGTCGCCTTCACCGGCGTTCAGGGAGGCCTTGTATTCTTCTTCGGTCATGCCCACGAGCTGCACCTTCACAAGTTCATCGCCCTCGTCGAGGGTAATGGCGTTCACGCCGGCCTTGCGCGGGCGGCTGAACAGCGTGAGGTCCATCTTGTTGATGATGCCCTTCTTGGTCGCAAACACGAGGCAGAAGTAGCCGCCGAACTTGCGCACGGGTACGATAGCCTGAACCTTTTCGCCTTCGGTAAGGCCCACGAAGTTCACAATCGGGCGGCCCTTGCCGTTGCGCGTGCCTTCGGGCAGGCGATAAACCTTCGTCCAGTAGGCGCGACCCTTGTTGGTAAACACGAGCAGGTAGCTGTGCGTGCTTGCCGTGAAAATCTGGTCCACGTCGTCTTCTTCCTTGAGGCCAGCACCGATAATGCCCTTGCCGCCACGGCTCTGGGTCTTGAAGGTGTCAATCGGGAGGCGCTTGATGTAGCCTTCCTTGCTCAAGGTAATCACCTGTTCCTCTTCGGCAATCAGGTCTTCGTAATCGCTGTCATCGACGGATTCACCGATGGTGGTGCGGCGATCGTCGCCGAACTTGTCGACGATTTCGTCGAGGCGCTTGAGGATAATCGCAATGCGGCGTTCGCGCTTCGCGAGGATATCTTCCAAGTCGGCGACAGTCACGATGAGCTCGTTGTACTCGGCTTCCAACTTTTCGAGGTTGAGGCCCGTGAGCTGGGAGAGTCGCATGTCGACAATCGCCTGCGACTGGATTTCGTCGAGGCTGAAGCGATCCTGCAAGTTCTGCTTCGCGATTTCGGTCGTCTTGCTCGACTTGATAATCTGCACGACTTCGTCGATGTTCTGGGTCGCGATGCGCAGGCCTTCGATAATGTGGAGGCGAGCCTTCGCCTTCTTCAAGTCGAACTGCGTAGCGCGAGTCACCACGTCCATACGGTGGTCGATGTAAATCTGCACCAAGTCCTTGAGGGTCAAGAGCTTAGGCAGGTTGTTCACGAGCGCCAGGTTGTAGATGCTGAACGTCGTCTGTAACTGCGTGTACTTGAACAAATTATTCAGGACAACTTCACCCACGGCGTCGCGGCGAAGTTCAATCACGATGCGGATATCCTTGGCCGATTCATCGCGGATATCGGTGATGCCGTCCACGCGCTTTTCGCGCACGAGTTCCGCAATCTTCTTGCAGAGTTCAGACTTGTTCACCATGTACGGAATTTCGGTCACGATGATGCGCGGCTTGCCCTTGGAGTCGACTTCGATGTCGGTACGGGCGCGCACGCGGACGCGGCCGTGGCCCGTGAGGTAAGCATCGCGGATGCCCGCACGCCCGCAGATGATGGCGCCCGTCGGGAAGTCAGGGCCCTTCACATACTGCAAGAGTTCTTCGTCCGGAAGCTCGGGATTTTCGGCAACCGCATGGATGGCGGCGGCAATTTCGCGAAGGTTGTGCGGAGCCATCGAGGTCGCCATACCCACGGCGATACCCGTAGTACCGTTCACCAGCATGTTCGGGAGCGCGGAAGGCAGCACCAGCGGTTCGTCGAGGGTCTCGTCGAAGTTCGGGCCCATGTTGACGGTATCCTTCTCGAGGTCCTCGAGCATCAGGGCGCCCACATTGTTCATCTTCGCTTCGGTGTAACGCATTGCGGCGGCACCGTCACCGTCGATATTGCCGAAGTTGCCCTGGCCGAACACCAGCGGGTAACGCAGCGAGAAGTCCTGCGCCATGCGGACGAGGGTCTCGTAAACGGCGGAGTCGCCATGCGGGTGGTACTTACCAATCACGTCGCCCACGATACGGGCGCTCTTCACGGTAGACTTGTTGGGAACCACGCCCAACTTGTGCATACTGAACATCACGCGACGATGCACCGGCTTGAAACCGTCGCGCGCATCAGGGAGTGCACGGGCGACAATCACGCTCATGGAATAGCGGAGGTAGCTATCCTGCATGTCCTGTTCGATCAGGCTCTTGAACTGCGATCCTGGTACCAATTCTTCTGACATTATTTTTCCTCTAGTAATGCATTTATTTCTTTAAAACTTTCTTCGTCCGTCTGGTCGATACGGTGCGGCGTAATGGTCGCATAGCCCTTATCGAGCAGGTAATCGTCACTGTCGGCGGGCTGCTCGTTCCACAGCTTGTCGCCGTCGAGCTGCCACATTTCGCCATCGTGCGCATAATGGTCGGTAAACATCCCGAGCGCCATACGGGTCGCGCGAAATCCCTTGAACGATTCTCCGGCAGATTTCGGGAAATTCACATTCCAGAACACGCCGGCAGGAATCTTTTCGAACAAGCGCCTTTCGACTACCTTCGCGGCAAAATCGATTGCGACCTGGAGCATGCCTTCGCCCGAACCGCGCAGAGAAAGCGCGATTCCCGGGACGCCCCAGAGGGCGGCTTCGCGGGCTCCCGCGACCGTGCCCGAGTAAAGCGACGAGACGCCGGAATTTTCCCCCGCGTTTATGCCCGAAAAACACACGTCGAAAGGACCCGAACCAAGCCCCGAGGTATCTCCCAATCCATAGGCTGCATAATGCCCTAGGGCAAACTTTGTGCAATCGGCGGGGGTTCCATCCAGAGTGAACGCCTTGTAGCCCTCGGAAGGTACTTCCTGGACGCGCAGCGCGCGACGGACCGTAAAGGCATGCGAAACCCCGCTCTGTTCCACTTCGGGAGCAAACACGAAAACCTCCCCCAATTGGGAGAGAGCGCCTGCGAGGGCGTGCATTTTTTCGCTTTTTACCCCATCGTCATTCGTAATGAGGATACGCGGTTTCCGTGCGTTTTGCATGTGCACAGAAATATAGAAAAACCCTTAAAATTTTAAGTAAAATGAAAGTAATTTTTGCCCTAAAACAGCCAAATTCCGCAATCCGTTTACCGGCCAATCCACAAATCGGGATGCCACAGGGAAACGCTGTCCGAACGAACCAAATAGTGCACTTCGGACTGGGGATAATCTATAAGAATAACGTCGTAGTAAGCCAGGTCCATGGACGACAAAATACCCACCTGCACCGGAATACCGGACAACCATTCCACATGGTCGAAAACCGTCATTTCGGGCGATATGATGGCCTTCACAATCTTTCCGGTTTCATCTTCGTAAAAGACGTACCGATGCCAGATACCCGATGTATCCTGGGTGAATTCCCTGCCCATTTGTCCGGCCGTTTCCAGGAAGGAGACGAGCTTCGAAGTATCCTTGGAAACGGACACATTGCAAACCTGCTGCTCGTTGTAGCGTTCATCGACGACATCGTCTTCGTCTTTGGCCCAATGAAAATACAGGCGCGACGCTCCGGTAGCCGCAAAGCTGAAATCGTAAGCAAATCCCCCATTATAGCTGCGTCCAAACAACTTTTGCGGAGTACCGAACTTATTTCCCTTGTACGAAACCCGCCATGTTGCCGACGAAAACCATTCCAGTTTCTGGTCGTCTCCGTTAAAGTCGATATAGGTGATAACGGTATCGCCATCGGGCATCACAAACCATCTGGGAATCGCCGCGTTATCGACCTTCAAGGTGTCTATGTCTTCGGGATGTTCCAGGTTTATAACGTAAAGGCCGGAACCGAACGGTGCGCCTTCGTAGGCAGTGCAAAAAGCGATTTTCTTGCCATCGGGTGAAAACGTCGGATGATACGCATTGAAATCGTCCGCCAATTTCATCATCTTCACGGAATCGCCCGTGTAATCCAGCAGAATGAGGTATTCCTCATCGTTGTTGCGGAACACGAGCTTAAACCGGTCACTCCCCAACAGCGCCTTTATCGAATCACGATCCATCTGCAACGAGAAATCCTTTTCAGAAAGATCCCTAGGGGCAATCTGCTTGTGGCTCGTATCCGGATCCAGCACAGAACCAGGATCCCCCTCATCGCCTGTAGACGTCCCCGACGTGGTATCGGGCCCGCACGCAACAAGCATAAGCAAGGCAAAAGGTAAGATCCATCTGAACGACATCCGGGTTCCTTCTTAAAAGGTCATGTTTTTATAATATAGCATTTTTGAAAAAAGAAAACCATATTTGTATATTTGTCGTACAATGTACACCGAACCGAAATTTCTCGCGATGAAGGAGAAATCCAAGGCCAAGCGCATGGCCGAGCTCCTGCGTGTCATCATTTTGCAACTGGGCGACGACGTGCCCCGCGCAAGGCGTGAATTCGAGACCTACGCCGGATGGATGAAGCTCCCCGAAGAGGAACGCCTTACGGGCAAAAACCAGGCCCAAATGATAGACCTGTACAAGACTTTCCGTACACGCGCAGGCCTCGGGTTCGAACGCGACGTGTACCTGGAACAGGAACCCGGTGACCGCGAAATCGCCAACGAGAAGCCGATTCCGTTTGCCGTGCTCGTTCACAACCTGCGAAGCGCCTTCAACGTCGGTTCCATCATCAGGAGTACAGACTGTTTCGGACTCGAAGGGGTCCACCTGAGCGGATACAGCACGGGGCCCGACCACGTTACAGTCAAGAGCGCCGCCCGCGGCTGCCAGGAATGGATTCCCATCAAGCGGTGGGAAAGCCCGTTCGACTGCGTCAAATGGCACAAGGAAAACGGCTACGAGATTATCGCACTTGAAACAGGCGAAGACATTCCCGCCATCAATGAAGTTTCCTGGCCCAAGAAAGGGCTTATCATCCTCGGGAACGAGGAATTGGGAATCGCACCCGAACTCATGGCGGAAGCGACCATGAAAGTGACCATCCCCATGGCCGGACGCAAGGCAAGCATGAATGTCGCAGGTGCATTCGCCATCATGGCTTTCAAGATCCGCAGCGACTACACCCCGTAACGAAAACACCAATGAATATCCGCCTACTCCTATTCACATCATTGTGTTTTTCACTATTCATCGGCTGTTCCAACAGCGAACTTTACGCCTTTGCGGAAAACCAGTCCATCACGGGAAACTTCCCCGTCGAATTCAACAAGGTCAGCGCCACCGGCAAGAGCGTAAAAATAAAGGACACAAAGCAGGAGAACGATTCCGACAAGGAACTCTCGCTAATCGTGAATTTTACTTACGACTTCTACATAGAAAAACATGAAGTCACATGCAAGGAATACTCGGTCTACCGTAAGACCAAATCCTGCGACAACGATTCCCTGCCCGTCACCAACGTCACCTACATAGACGCCATTCTGTTCGCGAACGAAAAAAGCAAGGACCATGGCCTGGATACAGCCTATTCCTACACGTCCGTCACGTGCGACGAATACAACTGCACCAAGATAGAGGGACTCTCCTTCCAGCCCAACGCCAATGCATACCGCCTTCCCACCGAAGCCGAATGGGTTTTCGTGGCAAAACAGGGCTGGAACACGAACCACAGTTGGCATGCGGGCAATGCCAAGTCCACACCCCATCCCGTCTGCAGCAACGGGCAGAATAAAATCAGCATCTGCGACATGGAAGGCAACGTGACGGAATGGGTCAACGACTGGCTCAACACCATCAAGGATACCACCATCACCAACTATATCGGCGCAGGCACCCCAAACGCGCTCGGTGAACGAGTCATCAAGGGCGGGAACTACCGCACCGCTGAAAAGAGCATAGACAGCCGCCGCGACGTCTATACAGTCACTTCGTCCACGACCAGCGATTATCTGGGCTTTAGACTCGCATATGGCCAGATAAGCGAAGCCGAATATTTCCAGAGCGAGCTAACCGCAGCGGACCTTCCCACCAACCTTACCATCAGCGCAGCCACCATACGCAAAAAGACCGGGACATTCAAGACAAAGATTGCATTCCGCCACGACATTAGCGGAAGTCTCGCCTTCGTAGATTTCTCCAGCGGAGACATTTCGCCCCTCGCCGTCATAGATACCATAAATACGTTCCACCCGAGCATTTCTCCCGATGGCAAACGAGTCGCCTTCTGCACCAGTCCCGAGGGCGTCAACGGACAATCGCAGGTATACGTCCGCGATTTAAACATCAAGGGCTCCAACCTGGTAAAGCTCGATGTCGAAAACGCCTCCATCCCCCGCTGGAAAGTTCTTGACTCCAAGGACACCGTCATCATCTACGTGACATCGGCCGCCAACAACAAGTACGAACCTTCGTTCATGAGCAAGTCCACATGGATGGTTCCGTTTTCCGATGGAAAATTCGGCGAACCCAAAAAACTCTTTGACGGAGCATACCATGGCGGTGTCGCCGACGACCTGAAATTCGCGGTAACGGGCTCCACGCTCCTGCGCGCAAGGACATCCGATTCCAAGGATACCATCTGGTACAACTCCGAGCAAGCGTGCAACGTCAGCCTGGCCAAAGACGGAAGCAAGCGCACCCTCTTCCTCGACTTCGGAGGAAAAACGGGACGCAAATTCGTCGGCAAGGATTACGATGTCCACGAACAGATTCTCATCGCGGACAGCACCGGGAAACTCATCCAAGCCATCCCCGCCCCCAAGGGTTACACATTCGACCATACCGAATGGGTTACCGGGAACCTGATTGCCACAATGCTTACCGACCAGGAAGGCTCGCACAAAAAAATCGCCCTGGTGGATATTACCGATTCCTCCATCCTGGAAATCGTCAAGGGAGACGAACTCTGGCACCCCGATATCTGGATTGGCGAAGCCAGCAAGACCGATTCCCCGCTCGACCAGGACAGTGCCTCCGCTTACTGGCTCGGCAACGACGACGAACTGCTCGCCTCCAAAATGAGTGCCTTCTGGGCTATAACGGATTCCGTAGAAATCGTCGCCCTCGGATCTTCTCGAGTAAGCCTCGGATTCACGCCCATCGCCTTGACCTACGGAGTCTCGTTCAACATGGCCACGATTCCAAACGACATGGACGTCATACTCTACCTGGCCGAGAACTACGTATTCCCCCACTGCAAGAAACTCGAATACCTCGTGGTTTCCCTCGATCTGGACTTGTGGTCCGAAGAACCCGGAATCAACGTCAAGAGGAACATCCTTTCGATACCGGGATTCATATACGACATAAACCACAATTTCTGGAAAAAAGAAAACGCGTCGTACATAATAGAAGCGAGCAACCTGCGGCTCTCGGAACAGGACTACCTAATGGGATACCTGAGAACAAAGGGCGCCGTAAAAGTTTCCGAAGAGAATTCCTGGACTTTCAACGGGCATAATCCCAATGTCGTCGTGGGTGATTCCGTCTGGAGTGACAACAATATATACGAAACGGCCCTCCAGCAGTTCAAAGAGCTCCTCGACATGGCCAAGGAAAGGGACATCAAGGTCCTAGGCGTGGTCTACCCGCAAAGTCCCGAATTTGCAAAGACCGGAGCCTTCGGCAGGCACGGCATGAGGCGCAGCACTGCGACCAAGGTTCTTGAAAGGATAGCCAATCTTCAGTCCACCTACCCGAACTTCATATTCATGGACGAGAACAAGATGGGCGATCACGACTACCCCGACAGGCTCGCCTACGACTACGACCACCTGAACGTGTACGGCGGGTACAAGATTACCGCCCGCATCGACGCCATCTTGTGGAAGCACGGGAAAAAAGAAGAAGAATAAACAAAAACGCACAGGTTTTCCCTGCGCGTTTCTTCTGAATCATTACTCAAAAGCGGTTACTTGGAGAGCGCCTTCACTGCTTCGGTCAGGCGGTCAATGGCCTGGATGAGTTCGTCCATCTTGGCTTCGCTCACGCCACCTGCGACAGCGGCGGTAGCAGCCTGAGCTGCGGTTTCAACAGCCTTCGCGGGAGCTTCCTTCACGGGGAGCTTGCCGAACCAGATATCGGGCCAGCGGTCGTTGCCCGTATGGTACGTAATGCGGGCCGCGCTTTCCACCGGTTCGCCAATCTTCCAGATGTAAAGTTCGTAGTCGAAGATATCGTGGTCGTGACCCTTGTCGGTTGCGCCCCACACGAGCCACTTGCCATCGGGCGAGAGGCGCGGGAAGTATTCATGACTGCGGCGTCCGGGCAGGTCCATGAGCTTCACGTTTTTCGGGATGCCGAAGAAGCCAACCTTCTCGATTTGCTTGCCGTCTTTAGCGGAGAACCAGAGGATTTCACTCGGGGCAGCAGTGCCGCCGTTACCCGTCGGATTCACGCGGTAAATCTTGCTGCCGTCGAAATTCCAGTCAATCTGGCAACCATCGCCGGACTTGGTCCACTGGGACTTTTCCAAATCCCACACGCCCGTTTCGCGCATGGAACCGCGAAGCGTAATCGCGACATGCTTGCCGTCGGGGCTCATGTTCGGTTCCTGCAAAATCACGCCGGACTTGTTGAAGGCCTTCTCGCCATCGAGAATCATCTTCTCGGTCTTGCTTGCGAGATCCATCGTAAACACCTTGCCCGCACGGCTGAACACGATGGACTTGCCGTCGGGCCTCCAGGTGCCCCACGTGGCGTTGTCCACCACCTTGCGTGCATTCTCGCCCGAAATGTCGACCATCCACAGGTCCCACTTTTCAGGATAGTTTGCATCGTTCTCGGGAACCCAGCCGCCCTTGCTGCGGTTAAACAGCACCGTGGAGCCATCCGGAGAAATACGCGGGAACCAGTCCACATTGTCGCCGCTCGTGAGCGCACGCTGATTTGTTCCGTCGGCGTTCATGATCCAAATATCGTGATGGGAATTTGCACGGCTCGTCGCCCAGACAATCGCACCTTCGAGTTTTCCCTTGAGGGCCGAAAGCGCCTTCTGCTCGTCGGCAGTCGGGTCAACAGCTGCACCCGTGGGTGCACCCTGCTGGGCAAACACGGCAGACGCAGAAGCGACCAAAAACAGGCCAAACAACGGTTTAAGCAAATTCTTCATAAAAATCCTCATTTGTTGATAACAATATAAAAAAAGTCCATGCGGCTAGCCCACATAGACTTTTTTTTGTATAAGCAATAAGCAGAATTTCTACCGCACGTTAATCTTACGCACAATAGTTTCGCCCGAAACTTTCGCCTTCACGACATAGAGCCCGCTCGGGATTCCCTCGAGAGAAACCTTCACGGAACCGCTGGCCTTGCCTTCCCACAGGGTACCGATGGTAGCACCGGACACGGAGAACAAGTCAATGCGGGCAATTTCGGAACCGGCAATTTCGAGAGTGCGCCCCTGCAAATGGATTGCAGATGCAATTTTGCGCTGGGCCGGAGCGATGGCGAATGTCGAACTGGAACTTCCAGGACCGACAATGCCGCCGGAAGACTGCGGAGGCACTGCAGAAGAACTGCTGACCGGCACAGAACTGGAGCTCTGCGGGGCGGGAGGATTGGCGAAGTTCGGCATGTTGCCCGAAACCAGGAGGCCATTCAAAAGTTTGAGCGACTGGTTGAAGTAGTTCTCGTTGCCAAGCGCCACCGCCTCTTTCCAGTACTCGTCAAGCTTGCTCTGGTACTTGGCATCGGAGATGAGCGCAGTCATAAGCGACGTGACAAACGTGCTGTTGTGGTCATTGCCGAGGTCACCGGAAGCCCTGCGAACGGGGCCCTTCATGTTCGACGCACTGACCTTAGAAACAAATTCGGCCATCTTCTTGTCGATAGCGAGAGCGCGCTGGTCGCCATGCCAGCATACGGCCTTCGCATTGCGCCACGGGGCACGGGAAGCATCATAGTTGTAGTAGTCATCTTCACTCTTGCCGTTCTTGTCGGTCCAGTCATCAATAAGGCCCGTGCTGACTTCGGCAGAACTCGCTTCGTACAGTTTCATGTTCGCATCGTAAGCGGTAGTATTCCAGAACTCGGCATTCTCGGTATCGACCAAAGCAAACAACGGCATATACGCGGGGTCAAAATAGCCTGGGTTCTTACGGTTATAACCAGCATCGCCCCACTTGTCGCCTGGCAAATGCAAGCCGTTGCTTTCGAACTCGGACTTTTTCATTGCTTGAATAAGCTTTTTCGCGTCTTCCTTGTACTTTTCGTCACCGAACTGGTAGTAGGCCATAATCAGCGCTGCGGCGGCATCGATATCGCCATCAAGCGCAGCTCCCTGGTCATACTTCGTCGTAAGATTTCCGACCTTCCATACCATCAGGCCGTTCTCGTTCATCATCGACTTATAGAAGTTCCAGATCTTGTCGAACTGGCTCTGGTAACTCGTGGTGTTGTCACTGAAATAGACCATCAGGAGCATGCCATAGCCCACACCTTCCGAGAAGTATTCATTGGAACCCGGATTAGAACGGACACCGGCCACATCGCCCTGCTCGTTGTACATGTCCTTCATCCAAGCCTGGAACTGGCTTTTCAGTTGCTCCGAAGCAGCGGCCTTGTCGCTCAACAGCGTCGCATTTCCACCGTAGTCGGACATCTGCGGGAACGGAAAATTTACTGCGGCCTGAGCAAGGCCAAAAGCAAAGAGGCCTGCAAGCCCCATTTTAACCAAACATTTCATACACATCTCCTTGTGCCCAGTAGGCAAGTTCATCCAGGTAAAAGATAATTCATTACAGGCAGCATCAAAATTATTTCAACGATTCCAACACCGAAACCAAGCGCGAAGTCATCTGTATTGCCCCCTGGTAACTCAAATGATCACGGTTTTGCGCCATTTCATCGGTGTAATCGTGGTTTCCCATCTTATTTTCGTCCATCAGCACAAAATAGGGTTTTGCCTTGGCAAGCGAATCCAGGCGCGCGATTTTCTTGGGAGCCACGCTGCGCTGCAATCCGTACAGGCCGAACGAACCCGTATTCTTGTATTGCGGAGCCTGCGGGAAAATAATCCCTATCACATAGATGCCTTTTTCCGATGCGATATCGACAATTTCCATCAGGTCTTCCATTCTGGCATCCAGGCAAGCGTTTTCCTTTTCCGAGAAAACGGAATCCATCAGGACTTCGATGGCATCGGCACCCCATCCACGCGACGGAGGATACAGACCTCCCCTGTCCGTGAAGCTGTTCGTCTCTTCCGCGGAAGCCGGGAAGGAATTCTCGACCGCATCAACAAAGCCCTTCGGAATGCTGTCCTTCCAGAAGTCGTGATTGGAATCGTATTGGTAGCCGGGCCCGCCAAGAAGCACCAGAGCCAGGTGATCTTCATAGCAGTGCCAACCATCCAGATCGATAGAAACGGCAATCGCCTTCAAATTCTCCGAATGGTTCAAGGCATAGTTCTTGATAAAGTAATGGTCCCTGGCAGGGTCGATTCCCGTCACCCCGAAATTCAGCATTTCCCATTCCGGATAAAGATCCGGATGGACGCCCATTTCCATCCTGGAGCTGCCCGAAAGGAACACCTTGGTCGTGCCGAGCCTCTTCCAGAACTTTTCCAGCTTGATACGGAAGCGGCCCTGTTCCAATTCGTGGTTTTCCATAAGGTACACACCCGCGCTATCCAGGTCGAGATCCGAATCGGCATCCGGTACGACAATCGGTTTCGCCCACATGGACGGATGCCACAATTCGGTGCCTTCCAGAAGGTCCGTGAAGGAGCTATCCGAAAGGTTCACGAGGACTATCTTCTGGTGAGCGCCGCCCACGTTCGCAAGCGTGGCCACAATCTGGTTACGTCCCGGAACCCATTCGGTATGGTCGAAGGAATATCCGGCTGGAGCCGCGACAGACTGAACCAGTTTTCCGGTGCTATCCACGACCAGCAGGCGTTCGTGCGTCCCATACTCCTCGCCCACGAACTTGCGACCCGCCTGCCCGCCGAAATCGAGGAACAGCGTACGCTTGCTTCCATCCTTCGCAATTGCGGCATTGCAGGCCTGTTCGCCATCATACCAGACAGTATCGCGGGCCTTTGACGCAACCGTGGAGCCGGAATCCGCCACGCGGACGCGCAGGAGCCTCGCCCCCGAAACCGCAAGCGAATTGTCTTCGCTTATGCCGCCATGGTAGGCCCCGTCAAAAAGTTTTTCGGGCTTGCCGAACGCACCGTTCGCAAAGCGCACCTGCCATGTAGACGTAGACTTGAAGGCGGATTCATCGCTGTTGTTGCCCGCATCGGTCACGTACACGATTACCGTATCGCCGTTTTCAAGCACACGCCAGCGCGGAATGGCAGCGTTTTCCACATCGAGTTTTACAAGGTTCGTGCCTACCAAATTCAAATCGCGCACGTAAAGACTAGATTTTCCGCTGATTCCCTCATATCCCGTACTGAAGGCTACGCGCACTCCGTTCGGCGAAATTTCAGGATGGAACACTTCGAGCGTGTCCTCTATTTCCTTGACCGACAACACGCCGCCGGAATAGTCGACAAAAGCCAAATTTCCGGACACATCATTCCTCAAAGCGAGTTTCACCTTGTAGGTTCCCGTAACAGCCCGGATGGTCGAGGCCTGCGCCTTCCCCAAAATTCTGCTTTCGCTGACATTCCCGTCGTCGCCCATCCATTGCGGATCGGGAATATGGCCGAACGCAAGACGGAAGCCCACATAATCCGTTCGAGTCGAAGTCACCGTGTAGACATCGCCGCGACCATAAAGCGTGATGGACGCAGCCTGGTTCCTGTAGCTGCCGCCTTTCACCACGCGCTGGCCAATAACACCCCCATCGGGAGCGCCCACATAGTTCTCAATCGTCTTATCACGGTAGTGACCCAGCCAGTCGTTCACCCACTCCAGCGCATTACCGGCCATATCGCAGAGATCTCCGGCTTCAGACTTGCCACAGACCGAATGCAGCCTATAGCCAGAATTTTCCGCCGTCCATGCCTTTTGCGGATTCCATTTCTGGCCCGCCGCCAAGACCCATTCCGCTTCTGTCGGGATGCGGTAAGCGTCAAACTCGGGGTGATATGCGAAACCCTCCAGATTCGTGCAATGGCCTTCGCCATCGAATTTCATCGAATAATACGTGTAGGCCGTATCGAAGCCTTCGGATTTGCTCCGTTCATTCGCGAACAAGACGGCATCGTAGAAGGTCACGTTTGTCGCAGGAACATCATCGCTCCTGCAATCCAGAACCAGCCCAACCGATGGTTTCATGAGCGCATTGAACTCACCGCAGGTCACTTCGTGCCGGCCAATCGAGAAATCATAGCTGAAGGTGACCCTCATGCTCGGGCGCTCATCGGGGCGCGCCTGTTCAGCGTCCGTCCCAAGGACAACGAACGCATTGGTAGCGGAGACCCGCATCATTCCCGGAAGCGAGTCCTCCTTGATATCGGCTTCCGACTGCGTTATGTATTCAGAATTGGAGCAGGCGGCCAGTCCACACAACAGCAGCAAAATTAAAAGTCTTCCCATTTTCCCTCCAACGACTTCAGAACCGAATCCAGCCGAGCAGTCATTTGCAGAGCACCAAGATAGCATAAATGATCCCTATTGCCAGCCATCTGGTCTTCGTAATCATGGTTTCCCATCTTGTTTTCGTCCATAAATATAAAATTATGGTAGGAATCTTGAAGTTCCTCGACCTTTTTCAGAAGGGCCGGAGCCTCGCTCCGCAAGATGCCATACTTTCCGAACGAACCCGTATTCTTGAAATTCGGGCTCTGCGGGAAAACAACTCCGATGACATAAATTCCGTAGTTTTCCGAAATTTCAATAATTCTTCTTAAATGCGATAGCGATGCGTAGAAGTTGTCCGACGCATAGCTCATCCACGTGCTGTCAAACTCGACGGACGGATTTTCTTCCCAGCTTCCCGATTCGCCGTAGGTATAGCCACGCGTCATCTTGAGGTCTTTTACGTAATATTCCATGCCCAAGGATTCCGATGTCCTTTCGGCAAGGCCCTCCGGGTAACCGTCCTTCCAGAAATTGTGATTCTCGTCGTAAACGTAGCCAGGAATCTTCTTGTAGTCCATGTAGAAGAAATTGTAGTCGCTATTTTCGTCCTTATGCCACAAGTCTATATCGAGCGAGATGATGATATACTTCAGCTTCTTTACGTGGGGAATCAGATAGTTTTCCAAGATAAATTCCGAGGAGATTACCATGTTGGGCACGTTAGACAAGTTCAACACAAAGAATTCTTCGCTGAACTTATCGGGAATAACACCCGTAAGGGTCCTCGACGATCCGAGAATGGCCACGTTCGCCACATCCTTGTAGAGCCAAATCAACTCCATCTTGTAGCGCATGATAATTGAACCCACGTCACCGCCTTCCAGGTAATACACGCCGGCACTGTCCACGTCCAGATCAACAGCGCCCTGCACCACAGGGCCAGCATTCACCCACAGGCTCGGATGCCATAACTCGTCGCCTTCGACAAGATTGACCACGGAACTGTCCGCAAGATTCACCAGCACAATCTTCTGGTGCGCGCCACCGGCATTCGCAAGCGTCGCAACGACCAAGTTCTTACCGCCCGAAACCCACTCGCCATGATCGAACGAATAGCCAGCGGGAGCCGGAGCGCTTTGGACAAGCGACCCGGTACTATCCACGACAAGCAGGCGTTCATGCGTGCCGTATTCCTCCCCCACAAATTCGCGACCGGTCTTGCCGCCAAAATCGAGGAACAGCGTACGCTTGCTGCTGTCTTTTGCGAGCGAAGCATTGCAGGCCTGTTCACCGCCGTACCATACCGTATCGCGAGCATTCGCCGCGACAGTGGAACCGGAATCCGCAACGCGGGCGCGCAGGAGCCTCGCTCCCGAAACCGCAAGCGTATTGTCTTCGCTTATGCCGCCATGGTAGGCGCCATCGAAAAGTTTCTCGGGCTTGCCGAACTTTCCATTCGACCATTTCACCTGCCAGGTAGAAGCGGACTTGAAAGAAGCCTCTTCCTTGTTGTTGCCGGCATCCGTCACATAGACTATCGCCGTATCACCGTTTTCAAGAACGCGCCACCGCGGGATTGCCGCACTTTCCACATCGAGCTTCACAAGGTCCGTCCCGTTCTCGTTCAGATTGCGAACATAAAGCGAGGACTTTCCCGCAGCGCCCTCGAGCCCCGTGCAGAACGCGACCTTCTTTCCATCGGGAGAAATCTCCGGATGGTAAACGTCCAGCGTATCGGGGATTTCAACCACCGACAGGATTCCGTTGGAATAGTCCATGTAGGCGAGATTTCTAGTAACGTCGTTACGGAAAGCCAGTTTAGCCTTGTAGGTTCCGGTCAACGAGCGCAATGTCGACGAACTTGCAATCGGTACAATCCGCGTCATATTCGCACGGCCGTCGCGGCCGATCCACACCGCATCGGGAATCTGCCCAAAAGCAAGGCGGAAGCCGACGTAGTCCGCCCGCGTCGAAGACGTGACCGTATAGATGTCGCCGCGCCCATAAAGCGTGATAGCCGAAGCCTGGTTGCGGTAGCTGCCGCCCTTTACCACGCGTTCTCCCAGCGAGCCCCCATCAGGAGCGCCCACATAGTTCGAGACCGTCGTATCGCGGAACAGGCCCAGCCAATCGTTCACCCATTCCATCGCATTGCCGGCCATGTCGCAGGGGCCGTCACCCGCTTTCGGGAAAGTACAGACTTCGTGGAGCTTAAATCCGGAATTTTCGGCATTCCAGCCCTCGGAAGCATCCCAGTGCAATCCCGCGACAAGCACCCATTCGGCCTCCGTGGGCAAGCGGTACGCATCGACTTCCGGATGGAACATCAAGCCTTCCAAATTCGTGCAATGCTTTTGCGCATCCAGTACGACGCCGCTGTAAGTGTATGCGGTATCAAACTTTTCCGCCTTGCTACGGGCATTCGCAAAAAGAACCGCGTCGTAGTAGGTCACGCTCGTAGCCGGCAAATTGCCGCTGGAGCAGTCAAGTTCAAGCCCGGTTTCGTTTTTCATCAAGGCGCTGAATTCGCCACAAGTGACCTCGTGACGGCCCAGCGAAAACGAATAGTCCAGAACAGATTTCATCCGCGGGCGTTCATTCGACTTCGCCTGCGCATCATCGGTACCCAGGGCCACCTTGGCCTCGTAGGTCGTTATACGAAGCATGTCCGGGGACGACTCCCCCGCCGTTTCCACTACGACTCCGGTGTAACCATCCGCCGAATTCGAACACGAAGCGAAAAAGCACATACACGCCAAAACCCCCAACAGGGTCAGGACGGATTTGCTGTCTTGCAGCGGCTTCATAATCATGAATCAATATAGCAACATCGCAACAAAAAAACATATTTTTTCATCACGGAAATTTGCTAAATTCTCGCCAACAATGACAAAAAGCATTATAGATACAGGAGCCGCCATGCCAGCACAAGGTGAGCACAACAAATGGATAGCCCTCGCACTCTGCATTCTCCTGGGATACCTCGGTCTGCACCGCTTTTACGAAGGCAAGATTTGGACAGGTATTCTCTGGCTCTGCACCGGAGGACTTTGCGGGGTGGGCATCATCGTAGATGCCATCCTCATCGTCATGAAACCGGAACACTACTAAGGTGCCTTCGGCACAGTTCTGCGGCTTTCAGCCTAGTTACGAGTTCCGAGTTACTAGGCCCAGAGTAAAACATCCCGCAACCTAAAATTCTAGTAACTAAAAAATAAAAACAATCCCGTAGCACTAAATTATGAAGCACCTTTTCGTTATCGCGACGGCCAGCGCCGGAAAAATCAGGGATTTCGCCCACATCCTCGGCACGGACCATTACGAATTCAAGACCCTCAAGGACATCGGATTCGACGAAGAAATCATCGAAGACGGGAAATCGTTTGCCGAAAACGCGATTATCAAATCGAACACGACCGCCATGTGGCTTGCCAAGCGCGGCATCGAGGCCACGGTACTTGCCGACGACTCCGGCCTGGAAGTTTTCGCACTCGGCGGTGCTCCCGGAATATACAGCGCCCGCTACAGCGGCGGCCACGGCAACGACGACGAGAACAACACGCTGCTTTTAAAGAACCTCACCGGCATTGAAGACCGCAAGGCGCGTTACTTTTGCGCACTCTCGTACCAGACCGTTTCGCCTGATGCCAGCGGCAAATTCGTCGTAAGCGAACCGCAGATTTTCGAAGGCGAATGCCGCGGACAAATCAACTTCGCACCCGTGGGCGACATGGGATTCGGTTACGACCCGCTGTTTGTTCCCGATGGCGAAACTCGCACCTTCGCGCAGATGGAACTCGAAGAGAAGAAGGCCATCAGCCACCGCGGAAACGCCATCCGCGCCTTGAAAAAAGCGCTGGGGAAATAAGTCTTTCGGCGTCATTCAACTGCGCCAATAACGGAACCGCACCATGCAAGTCCTGTTCGCCCCGCTGCAAGGTTACACCACAGGCATCTACCGCAAGGTCCATGCCGAAATCTTCGGCGGTGTCGACGCTTATTATGCACCGTTCCTGCGGATAGAAAACGGGCGCCCCCGCGAAAAGGACCTGCGCGACATTGATGGTGATTGCAATTTAAGTGCCGGTGAACAAGATTCAGCAGCCGGTGATTGCAATTTGAATGCCGGTGCAAAAACCGTGCCGCAAATTATCGCGAACAGCGTCAACGAATTCAAAGTTCTCGCCGACGCCATTTTGCAAAAAGGGTTCACGGAAATCGACTTCAACATGGGATGTCCCTTCCCGATGCAAGTCAGCCGCCATCGCGGAGCCGGCCTGCTGAGCGACGTTCAGACGGTCAAGGCCATCATGGACGAAATCGAGAAGTTCACGGCCAAAGATTCCATAAAGTTTTCCGTCAAGATGCGGCTCGGGCAAAACACCCCCGACGAAGCGTTCGCGCTGTTACCCATTTTGAACGACGCCCCGCTCGCCCACATCACGCTTCACCCGAGGCTCGGCAAGCAACAATACAAGGGCGCAATCGACTTTACCGCTTTCAAGCGGTTCTACGAAGAATGTCGCCACCCGCTCGTCTACAACGGCGACATCACGAGCGTGAGCCAGATTCGCAAAATGGAATCAAACTACCCCAAGCTGGCAGGCATCATGATTGGTCGCGGGTTGCTCGCCCGCCCAAGCCTCGCCGCCGAATACAAGGCCGCAGCCGACGTCGCTAGCGAAAAAGACTTGTTGGGCAAAATCCTCGAGATGCACGGCAGGCTCTACGAACACGCGCGCAGCACCTACCAGGGCGACAGCCAGATTCTCTCGCACATCAAAAACTTCTGGGAATACCTGGAACCAAGCATTCCCAAGAAATCCTTCAAGAAAATCAAGAAAGCAGGAAACCTGGGCGAATACGATGCGGCCGTTCAGTCGCTCGACATGGAGCAGGCCGATGGATAACGTGTACATCGAAATAACGGATGCCTGCAACCTACGCTGCAGTTTCTGCCCCAGCAGTGATTGCAAATACGAGGCCGGTTCGGGCGAATCGCAGGGCACTCGGGATACAAACAAGCGCACCTTCATGCCGACCACACTTTTTGAAAGGTGCATTGCCGGGGCGCAAGAAATCGGCGCGAAGAACGTTTTTTTCCATGTTCTCGGCGAACCGACGCTGCACCCGGGATTCGCGCATTACCTAAAGAAACTGGAACAGACGCCGCTCAAGCTCACGCTGACCACGAATGGCACCACCATCGCGCGGACAGCGCACCATATTTTAAACAGCCCCGCCGTGCGGCAAGTCAACTTCTCGACACACGCCTATGCGGAACTCCCGCCAAGCGACGCCCGCGAGCACCTTGAAAACGTTCTCGATTTTTGCAGGATTGCGCTGGCCGCGCGACCCGACATGTACATCAATTTGCGCTTGTGGAACATCGGGGATATGACCGCCGGTGACTGGAATTCCTACGCGATTTCACGCATAAACGAAACGTTCGGCACGCAGGTATCCCCCGGAAACTTCTGCAGCAGGCACAAGAGCTTCCCCGTTACCGGAAGGCTGTACATCCATGAGGACTCAAGATTTGAGTGGCCGGACGCAAATAAAGCCCGCGAACCTGCCGACAAATCCGCTAGCAAGTATCCCGCAGGTACCTGCCATGCCCTCGAAACGCATGCCGCCATATTGCACGACGGCCGGGTGGTCGCCTGCTGCCTCGACCACAGTGGGCAAATCACCCTCGGAAACATCGCCGACCAGAGTCTCGCCGAAATTCTCAGCTCGCCCGCTGCCCGCAATATACGCGAAGGGTTCGAGAAGCACGAACTCCGGCACCCGTTTTGCCAAAAATGCTCCTTCTGCAAGCGTTTTAAACATCCATAGCGGTCCACCGCAACTTCATACGAATTTTCTATAATAAGCGCATGCAGCGCAAGCTTATCTCCGTACACGATTTCTCGGGCGTTTACGCCAAGCAGCCCTTTATGCAAGGGTTGCAGGAATCGGCTGCATCCAATCGCGAAATCCATTGGCTGGACTGCACACAAATCGCAGGCACGGACTGCTACTGCGACGACGAGGCGGTAAAGGCCATCCGCGGGCAAATCACTGACGCCGGTATTACCGACGCACGCGGAATCCACTTCATTGACGGCGGGAATTACCACTACATGAGCAAAATCTGGACGGACATGGTCCAGGAACCGTTTTCGCTTGTCGTTTTTGACCACCATCCCGACATGCAGGCCCCGAGATTCGGGGGCATCTTAAGTTGCGGGGGCTGGGTGCTCGAAGTCCTGAAAAGCAATTCCTTTGTGCAGGGCGTAACGCTTATCGGGATCGCCGACCACCTCGTAGATGAAATCCGCACCGAGATTTCGCAAACGGAAAACGCGCGTGTTTTAGACAAAGTAACATTCATCAAAGAAAGCGAACTACCCGCTGTCACCCTGGAGGGAGCCTTCAGACGACCGATAGGGTCCATGGATTCTATCGCCGCGCTGCGGCTCCAGAATGACATGCCGCTCTACATATCCATCGACAAGGACGCTCTCGCGCCCGCCAACGCGGCAACGAACTGGGATCAGGGTTCTCTCAGCACCGAAATGTTGAAAAGCATTGTCGCAGATCTCGCCGCAAACCACAAGATTCTCGGCATCGACATCTGCGGGGAGCGCGCCCGCGACATCGAGGACTCTCGCGCCGACGCGCTGAACAGCGAACTCAACCGCGAACTAGCCGAGTTTTTGGCTCCCTTCGCGGCATCCTAATTCTTACTTTACTTCCAGCCTTGTGAAAGTTTCGTAGTGGTCTGCGGTATAGTAGATTACGCAATCCGGCTGATAGACAAGTCGCTTGGTTCCACGGTTCTTGGCAGAATACTCCACATCCGCCTCATGATATGAGCCTTCAGGCAATGTTTCGTGGTAATTATCCGGATTCGAGGCAAAATTATCAAAATTGTCGCCGCCTATCATCACGCCAATCGTTGTCCACGGGTTAAAATTCCACTTTTCAAATGCCTTGCCTGTTTCGGATTCGTAAAGCTTTTTACCCTCGTTCTTGCCCACATAATTTGCAGGCAACTTGTCGAACTTGCACAAATACGCCGCCACGGAATCCCTGGTCGTATACAGGCCGGATTCCTCCACCGCGTCATAGATGCTCCCGGCCTTTGCACCAGAGGACTCAACGCTGGACAAGGACTCCAGTTCGTCATCGCCGTCGACAGATTCCCCCGTCGCCGTACAGGCCACAAAGAAAGCCGAGACAAAAACGGCAAGGAGTATCTTTATAGAAACTTCCTTCATGCTAGAAACGCACCTTTAAAAACTGTTCCGCAGGCATCGGACAGAATACCCGTTGACCTTGTACCCGTATTCCAGAAACGCAGCGGTGTCGAAATGGCACAGATCCATGTAGTTCGCATTGATGCCTCCTATGCGATCGGTAGAACACCAGAAATACGCATATCGGCCATCCTCAAGAAATCCCTCATAAAAATGTCTGTAACCACCAGGCAACGCAGAAAAAGAAACAGAATCCGGTCCGTTGCCATTATTAAGCCAACCAGACTGGGACTTGAGCACCCTGCCAGCATAGATTTGTCCTCCCAACACCTTGAACAGGACTCTCCAATCTGTAGAATCAGGCAAGTGCCAGCCATCGGGACAGATCCCCTGAACCGGCGATTTCAGAGAACATTTCATATCATCCCCACAACCAGTCTTCACGGAATCCATTGCCGCAGCCCAGGTGTACAGGCGTCCCGTCACCTCGCAGTTGGCGGCAACATCCTTGAAGCACCAGCTCCTGCCCTTGAGGCTAGGAGTCGCGACACTGTCGGCATAGTTCAGGTTCTCCGCCATCCAGGTCTGTTCGCCTATGGTTACGGTCATATATGTCTTGTTGTCGCGAGTGTCAATCATTGTACCGTAGTCATAGTCAGGATTCATGCGGGCTTTCTTCGGCACGTTCCAGCTCCAGCCATCGGAAATTTCGTCATCTTCTACCGGGAGCGATGTCGTACAGGCCACAAAGAAAAGAGCGGTGAGACCTGCGAGTAAAAGCTTGAAAACGGGTTTGTTCATGCAAGAAATATATATTCTTTTCCACGCTTTTGCTATTTTTGCGGCATAAATAACCTCGGGACTAGATCCTTCGACTCCGAGCCTTCGGCTCTCCGCTCAGGATGACACATCCCGAAACCAGCAATTCTAATAACTAGTAACTAATAACTAAGAACTAAAATCATGGACATTAACGAACTCGCACAAAAGCACATCTTGAACCAGCCGCTCTACGTGACCGGCAAGCCTATCGCCTACACCGCCCGCGAATTCGGCCTCGACCCGAAAGACATCGACAAGCTCGCAAGCAACGAGAACCCGTTCGGCCCGAGCCCGAAGGGCATGGAAGAAGCTCGCAAGGCCCTCGAAGAAGTGAACCTCTACCCGGATGGCGGCAGCTATGACCTCATCGGAAAGATTGCTGAGTTCCGCGGCGTGAAGCGCGAACAGATTGCCGTCGGTAACGGCAGCAACGAGCTCCTGGACATGATCGCCCAGGTGTTCCTCGGCCCCGGCACCGAAGCCGTGATGGGCAAGCACAGCTTCGCCGTCTACAAGCTCGCCACCATGGCGATGAACGCCAAGATTATCGAAGTCGACATGCCGGCCCCGGCCTACAACTACGACCTCAAGGCCATGCGCACCGCCGTGAACGAGAAGACCCGCATCGTGTTCCTCGCTAACCCGAACAACCCGACCGGTTCCGACCTCACCGCCAAGGAAATCATTGACTTCGCCGATAGCCTCCCGGACACCTGCGTGCTCGTGATGGACGAAGCCTACACCGAATTTATCGAAGACACGCCGGAACTCGTTCCGGATTTCAACAGCCGCATCGCCGCGGGCAAGAACATCATCTGCTGCCGCACGTTCAGCAAGATCTACGGTCTCGCCGGCCTCCGCGTGGGCTACTGCATCACGCGCCCCGAAATCGTCGACCTCATCAACCGCGTGCGTGAACCGTTCAACGTGAACAGCATCGCCCAGGCCGCCGCCATCGGCGCCATCGACGATCAGGAATACGTGAACAAGGTCCGCGAGCTCAACAAGAAGGGCCTCGAACAGCTCAAGGCCGGCTTCAAGGAACTCGGCCTCGCTTATGTGGACAGCCACTCGAACTTCATCGCCGTGAGCGGTTTCAGCAACCCGATGGACGCGTTCAAGTTCCTGCAGGCGAAGGGCACCATCATCCGTCCGCAGCCCGCGATGGGTGACGTGCTCCGCATTACCGTGGGCACTGAAGCGCAGAACAAGAAATGCCTCGAAAACATCAAGGCATATCTCGGCAAGTAAACCGAGAAACATTCGGTGCGAAATCCGTGCAAGGCGAAAAGCCTCACGGTGTCGCCCGCGTCATTTCCAAGCGCGGTTTTTGCAGCCGTAGCGTCGCAGAAAACCTGGTCCGCGAGGGCCGGGTTTCTTTGCGTGGTAAAATCGTGCGCGACCCCGATACGCCTGCCTACGAGAACGACGAAATCCTCGTGGATGGCACGCCCGTCACCGCAAGCGAGTTCGTCTACTTCGCGATGAACAAGCCGCGCGGAGCCGTGACCACCGCAAGCGACGAGAAAGGCCGCACCACGGTCATGGACATCTTCCGCGAGCAGTACGGCAAGATGTTCCCCGGCAAGACGATGCCGCACATTGCGCCCGTGGGCCGCCTCGACGCCGCGAGCGAAGGCCTGCTGCTGTTCACGAACGACACCAAATGGGCCGACGCCGTTTTGTGCAGCGCGGACCACCTCAAAGTTTACCGCGTGCAGGTCGCGGGCAAGCCCTCCACCGCCGAACTTGAGCAGATGGAAAAGGGCTTCAACGTTCCACCCAGAGTCTTCGGCGAAAGCGAAGAATTTATGCACGCCGAACGCGCAGTCCTCCACAGCGAAGGCGAAAAGAACTGCTGGCTCGAAATTACGTTATCCGAAGGCAAGAACCGCGAAATCCGCCGCATGCTCGCCCACTTGGGCTACGAAGTCATGCGCCTCATCCGCATCCAATTTGACAAATACGTTCTCGGCGACCTAAAACCCGGCGAAATCCGCCCCCTGAATCTCCGCTAAAATTCCAGCAACACCCCTTTGAAAAATAGACGAAGCAGATCAGGGTCCCACAAGCCAGCTGACTTACAGAAAAAAAGAAGGGGTTTTCTTCGGTAGCGCAGGCACTCACGACCTGACAGACTGGGAAGGCATTTGCATCACCTATACATCAGATACCGTTGCAAATATTATTCTAGACCTTGGCGAAACAAAAAACCAAGAATTAAATAACAACCTGCCACAAGCTACAATCAGTAACAAAGTTCCTCTCCCCACAGAATTGTGCTTTTATTAGTCGGAGATTGGCAGGACACTACCGACAAAGCCGACGGCGGTTCGTCAACTGTAAATATGGACACTCGCGATTACGACATTTCTAAATGGAACGGAACTTCGTGTTTAGCGGAACTGCAGGAACTACAGGCTATTTCGCTTTCTATTCCGTAGGAAGGTTGGGAACCTGCACAAAACAAAACTAGGACAGCGCTAGTTTAGGCATTCAAAACAGAGCGCCGCTACCAGCGGGGCGTTCCAATTGATGGCGACCTCGTTGCTCGCAAAAGAGACGCGCTCGTCGGTATAAGAGAATCCCGGCTGCGGTCCCGGATAATGCGGGAACCTGTGCAGGTCCTGCCTGTCGGCGTTGATTCCGCCGGCGACAAGCCCGGGAATAGGTTCCTCGATACCGTCGGAATGGCTTATGCGATGATGAATGAACTTCGGGGAGCTCCAGGCGGAACCGGTCACGAAGCAGCAGTCCACAGGATTCTTGCCGAAAACGAAGTCCAGCATCTTTTTCGCGCAATCCACATAAACAGAAGACGGGAACCATTCATTCACCAAGAACAACGTAAGCGCATGGTTTGCAATTTCGCCGTTCGAACCCCAGATGAACCTGCGGATGGAAAGCCCGTACGGGTCTTCCGACGCAAGCCGCACGATTTCGTCGGCAACGACCTTCAGCGTATTGCGGGCACGTACCTGCAAATCCGGGTCCACGGACTGCAAGGCTAGCGCAATCCACCCCAAGTTCTGCGTATCGCGCCAGTCCAGCCCGAACGAAGGCGGGCATTTTTCCATGTCCGAAAGCAGACGATTCCTGAAATGGTCGCAGCCTTCCCGGCCGCAGTCTACGCATACCTTGCCGCATACCTCGCGGAAAAGCATCGCGCGTACCCAGAAAAACTCGTCGTCATAGCGCTCGTCACCGTAGCCGCCGCTACCTTCGGTATTGTGCGGGTAGGTGACATCGGGATTCTCGATTGCCCAGCGATAGGCGCGAATCGACGCTTCCAAGCACTGTTTTGCAAAACCGGGATAAGCCTTCGCAAACACGCGGTGCGCCTGCGCAAGCGCCCCCGCAAAATTGAGCGTCGACGTGGTGGATTTGCCAAGAATCTGGCGCTTCTGAGCCTCGTCGGATTCCTTCGGTGTCACGAAGCCGTCCCAACGAACAGGCGACACCTTGAAGAACACGCCACCATCCGTATCCTGCATGCGGAGGAAAAACTCCAGTTCAAAACGGATTTCTTCGAGCAGGTTCGCACGGAAAGATCCCGCATAAAACAATTCGGCATTGCCAAAAGCCACGCGCCGGTCATCCGCGAATTCGGCAGCTAGCAGGAGGGTTGCGACCGAGACCCCGCCGTTCACGAGATACTTGCCGTAATCACCGGCATCGTACCAGCCGCCATGGGCATTCCACGTGCCCTCGCGTTCCATGCTCGGGTGGAATTCTATGCAATCGTCCAGATGAGCCGCAGGCCTCGCCCATTTTCCCGCGCGGTCAGGAGTCAATTCCACGCCGCTACGCTGGAAATAAAAAGACTTGAGCGTCGACGAAAGCTGTTCCAAGACAAGCCTGTCCGACACCTCGAAAAACTTGGATTCAACAAGGACATTTCCCTTCGTATCCACCACGGAAATGCGGTAACGGCCCACGGCTTCAAGCGAAGTGAAACATCCTTCCCACACGAACTCATCCGTATACGAGCAGGAGCCCTTCTCGGCCATAGCCGCGCCAAACACGCGTTCACCGTTTTCTGCAAAGACTTCGAACCACGGCAACATCCCCTTCAGGGGATTGTCCGTCGAATCGCACGTAAGCAAAAACACCTTCGGCCCCTTGAGGGCGTAGCCGACATGGTTGTAGCGGACCGAAAACTTCATGCCTTAATTTTAGATTTTTGCGCCTGTGAAAGTTCCCTATTTCGAGTACTTTCTGTACACAGGAATAACCAACGCTAGATCAAATCTCTCGTCAAAAGTTCACCGTGATCGAGGACCAAACGGCGGAACGGACTATTCAAGTAAAAGTCCGGGTTATGGGTCGCCATCACGACGGTCGTGCCGCGGGCATTGATTTCCTTGAAGATGCTGAAGACTTCTTCGGCGTTTTTCGGGTCGAGGTTACCGGTCGGTTCGTCGGCCAGGAGCACATAGGGATTGTGGACCATCGCGCGCGCAATCGCCACGCGCTGCTGCTCACCGCCCGAAAGCGTGTAAGGCATCGCAAAACGCTTCTGGCTGATTCCCACCAGGGCAAGCGCATCGAACACGGCCGCATTAATCTTGCTGCTCGGAGTTCCCACAATACGCAGCGCCAAGGCCACGTTCTCAAACACGTTCCTGTCCGGCAAGAGCTTAAAATCCTGGAAAATGATGCCCATCTTGCGGCGGAATGCTTGAATCTTGCCGTCGGGAGTGCTCTTGCTGTCGTACACGCAGTCGCCGGTAAACTTCACCATCACCTGGCCGCCACGTTCCGCATCCGGGCGCTCGTCCATATAAATTAACTTCAGCACGGTCGACTTGCCCGCGCCGGAATGTCCCGTCAAGAAAACAAACTCACCCTTGTTTATACGGAAGGTGATGTTGTTCAGCGCCTTCCAGTTGTCCTCGTAGGACTTCGTCACGTGGGTGAAGTGAATCATGGCAAGCGCCTTCCCGAAACTACTCCGTCATGCGGATTTCGATGTGGACCTCTTCGCGCCACTTCTTGAGGAGCGCGTTCAACTTTTCGTTCTCGAGGTGGTTCGCCGCCATGGCCTCGATCTTGCCGTAGTCCTCTTCGAGCGTAAACTCGCGGATTTGGCGGGAATCGTCCAGGCGGAACAGGTGGTACGAGCCGTCAATTTCGACAGGTTCAGAAACCTCGCCCACTTCAAGGTTCGCAACAGGGTCGACGTAAGCGGGTTCCATCTCGTTCTTCTGGAACCAACCGAGCAGGCCGCCAGCAAAGTTGCTCGACTTGTCGATACTGAACTTCTTGGCAGCAGCGGCAAAATCATCCTTCGTCTTGATGGTAGCACGGAGCGAATCCGCAATACGCAGCACGCGGGCAGAGTCCGCCGACGTCGGAATCGTGCGGAGCAAGATATGGGCAGAGCGCACACCGTCTTCCTTGCGGCCGATTACACGCACAATGTGCCAGCCGCGGTCCGTCTTTACCGGAGTAGACGCATACTGGCCGTTCTTCAGCTGGTCGAGCGTCCTCTCGAAGGCCGGGTCCAGAAGGCCGCGCCTGAAGTAGCCGAGGTCACCGCCTTTCGCCGCCGAAGAATCCTGCGAATGGTTCTTGGCGAGCAGTTCGAACTTGACACCGAAATTGAGGCTGTCCACCAAAGTTTCGGCAACGCGTCTCACGGAATCCACAATGGCGGAATCCGGTTCAATCTTCAACTGGATGTGGCTGAGTTGCACGCAGTTGTACTGGCGCGGGAGCGAATCCTTGAACGCCTTGTAGAACGCGTCGACCTCTTTCTTGGTCGGGCTCACCATACCCACGTGGCGCTGGCGGACACGCTGGACTTCCACATGGCTGCGAATCTGCTTCGCAAGCTGGTCACGGTACTGTGCCATGCTCACGCCGAGCTGCGAGCGGATAGCCTTCTCGAGCGTCGCGAGGTTCACGTTTTGGCTCGCCGCAAGTTGGGTCAGGTGCGCCGTCACGCGCTGGTCGATTTCGGCATCACTAACCACGATGGAATCGCGGTCGATGCGGCTCAGGAGAACCTTCTCCTCGATAAGCTTGTCGAGCACATACTGCTTCTGCTGCTCTTCGCTCATCGCGGAGCCTTCGGGAGTTTCCTGGAAATGGTAGAGATTGTTCAGGAATTCCGAACGCATGATGGGCTTGCCGTCGACAATCGCGGCAATGCCTTCCATCAGCACCGGCGCAGCAAACGCCGTGGAAATCAGGGAACCCAGAGCAAAAAACAACAATCCAAACTTCTTCATTGATTTTCCTTTTCAGTAAACACGGTCGACTTGGAGAAAATGGGACGTTTCATCTTCCATTCCTTCTTGAGTCGTTCCATAACCATATTCTTGTGTTCAAGCCAGACCAAGTTCGACACATCCTCGGCGACTTCCTTGTACGGGCGCACTTCGGCGGAATCGAGCCTTTCCGTAACCACAGCAATCTTCATGGCGCCATTGCAATAGCGCGGAGAAGAAAGTTTCCCCACAGGGAACGTCACGAGATCTTGGATAACGCAAGAATCAGGCGAAACATCGACCGTATCGAACGGAATGATTTCGACAATGAGCGCATGTTCCGTCGGAATCTTGTTGAAAACGCGCGACTTCATCTCGCGGTAATAGGCATCCGCATTCGCCCAAGACTTGAATCGAAGCATCGCACCCGTAATGGTAGTCTTCCCGCGGAGGTAGGAATCCCGATGTTCCTGATAGTAACGGAGCTTTTCGGCATCGCCCACCATCATGGTATCGGCAAACGTCTGCAGGTAGTAATCTACGACCATCTTACGCACGGTACTTTCGATTTGCTGCGACAGGACGGTATCGTTAGTTATTTTCGCATCCATGGCTTCCTGGTAAATGACTTCCTCTTCCATCCAGTGTTCCAGGAACGAGAGCTTGGAACGGTCATCCAGGGAATCCCACTGCGGTACAAGCTTATGCACCATCGACTGCGTGAGCTTGGTAGACCCGACCGAAACGATAACGGGGTCATCACTGCCAAAAAAGGGAACGTTACACGCGACTAAGAAAAGGAGCGATAACGAGCACAAAATGCGAACTAAAGAATTCATCGCCCCATAATTTAGAAAATTCGCGACAGTCAGCCCACAAAAAGTCCCCGAAAAAGGGCGGGAGCGCCTATCGCAGGCGGCCGAAGCGGCCCTTGAGCTTTGCCAGGGAATCTTCCTCGACAACCTCTTCGGCATCGTCGCCCTTGCGCTTGAACTTGAGAATTTCGAAGTCCTCGAGCATAGCGGAAGCCAGCAAGTAGAGTTCCGGATATTCAGAATCGTCCTGCTGCATGCGCTCCATTTTCGAGAGGGCGTCACGTGCGTTTTTGAGCTCGTGATCCTTCATGAAGCGCGCCTTGAGGAAGGGGCGAAACTTTTCGCGGAGGTCGCGAACCGACAGTTCGGGGCGGGCGGGTTTGTCGCCGACAACAAGGTGCATTTGTTTGTCACCGGCCGCAAGATGCGCGCCGATGATTTCGGAAAGCACTGCGAGCCTTTCAAACAAAGTAGCATCCCTGTTCAGGCTGTAAAGCGAGAGAATTTGCGTCAGCTTGCTTTTGAAAGAAGATGCAGCCAGCGTATCACGGGCATGGTCAGCCCCCTGGCGCATGGCCACGGAGAATTCCTTCAGCATGCTCCAGAATTTCACGAAGGCTTCGGCCCCGAGAAGAGCGGATTCATACGTGGCTCGCACCAGCGCCAGCCGGATTTCTTCGTCCTCGCTGCGGGTACTTGCAGCAAGGTTCCTGAAGTCGCGAATTTTTTTACCGCGGGAATATTCAAGACCAGAAAAACGCACGCAACGGTTCGCATCCAGTTTATCGGCGGTAAGCGATTTAAGGACCCACGACTTGAGCGCGGTCTTGAAACCGTCGGAGTACAGGCCACCCGTTTCGAGCATGTTCAAGCGATCGACAATGAGCGAAGAGTCGGCATCGGGCTGGGTGCGGTCTCCGGCATTGGACTGCGCAGCATTTCCAGTATTAGACTGCGCGCGGCCTTCGACGCGTTTGCGGAAATCCTGCCAGAAGGCGGATTCCTGCGGGGCCATCAGCGCGGAATCCCCGAGGCGCCAGCCAAAGCGCATATCCTCTAGCGAGAAATCGATACCGAAGGTCACTACCACAGGGCGCACCGCCAAGAACAGGCGGTAACTTCCCCATTCTGGATTCAATTCAACAGCAAATTTCTCCGGAAAGCCGGGCTTGAACACCTTCATGTGCAGGCGCAGGTGATTTTCCTTTTCGGGCGTCACCGTCGGGATGTCGCAATCGAGCTGTTTGATGCCCGCAAAGACTTCGTACAAAAGCAAAAGCGGCGCCTTGTGCGGATTTTCCTTGAGTTTGTCGCAGAAAGCGTCATCGATAAACGTGCGGCGGCCTTCCAATTGCTTTTTCGCAGTCTTGGGCATCTCGCGAATGACGGATTCTTCCATCCATTCACGCCACTGGTGAATCGAAAGTGCAAGCGTCGCGGGCGTCGTATCGGGCAAAAGGTCGTACGGGAAATCGAGCGTAATGCCGTCGCAGTCACGCATCGCATCGAAGACCATCTCACCCGTCACCATGCGGCTGGCGCCATTCAAACCTTCAAAGCGGAACTGTTCAATGGAGCCGCCGAGAGTGGGTTCCGGAGCCTTGACGGAGTTTTTCTTCTTGTCGCCCTTCGCCAAAACATCGAAAGCGCGGTTGCTAAATCCGGAATCCGTATAGCTTACGCCCGTTTCGCTCTGGTCCAGCCAGAATTTTGCATCGAATTTCAGGAACTGGTCCGTATGTTCGCGGATGTAGTCCTTGAGCGTCTTGATGGAATTGACGTTGTGCGCGATACGCGTGTAGTAATCCACCAGCGCATCTTCGCTCGGGGCGAGGCCAAACTGGCGCTTGCGAGCTTCCAGCGCATGCAAATCCTCGACCACACGCTCGTTGTGCGTCATGAAAGAGAACGGACGCGCCATCTGGCCAAGCACTACGGCCTCGCGCCAGAAAATCTCGGCACATTCCTCAGGATTCACGCGGGCATAATCCACGCGGTGGCCGCGGCTAATCACAAGCCCGCGGAAGCTCACTTCCTCCACCGCTTCCACGAAACCGCGTTCCTGGTTCCATGTGGGAGCAAACCAGCGACGCGTGCAGAAAGGTTCCGCCACCTGCAAAATCCATTCGGGCTTGATTTCAGCGCCCTTGTTGAGGAATATGCGGCTCGTCTCGCGAACTTCGGCGCTAAACATCCATTCCGCGCTCTTGCCGTAAAGGTCACTGCCCGGGAATACATGCGTCTCGCGGCCGCTCACCAGGCGGTAGCAGCCGTTCTCGATATCGCGGCGCGCAATGCCGCCCAAAAATCCCGAAAGGAGCGCAATGTGCAAGTTGTCGCGGTGGAAACTGTCCAGCGGGCACACGCGATTCTCAAATTTCACGTCGAGGATGCGCCCGAACTGTTCGTACAAATCGATCCATTCACGGCACCGCAAAAAGTGCAGGCTGTTCTTGTCGCAGAACTTGCGCAACTTATTCCAGGTCTTGCCATCCCATTCGGCGCAGAAAGCGTTCCACATGCAGATGAACGTGATGAAATCGCTCTTGTGGCCCGCAAACTTGCGGTGCAATTGCCTGATGCGGGTACGTTCGGGTTCTTCGCTCGGCACCACGCGCGGGTCCTGAATGCTCAAGGCCGAGCAGACAATCAATGCGGGTTGCAAGACGCCGGCATCGCGCGCCCGCAGGAGCACTGCCGAAAGCGCCACGTCCATCGGGAGGCGGGTCATTTCACGCCCGAGCTTGGTCACATGCCCGCTGGAGTTATCGGCGGTCAACGCGCCGAGTTCAAAAAGCGTCTTGTACGCGCCGCGGAACGCCGAATGCGGCGGTGACTGCAAAAACGGGAAGTTTTCGAGTTCCAGCCCGAGGCTTCTCAATTGCAGGACAACGTTCGCGAGATTACTCCGCCGGATTTCCGGCTCCGTAAACTCGTCACGCTTCTCGAAATCTTCGGGAGAATAAAGCCTGATGCAAACACCGGGTTTCACGCGCCCCGCACGCCCAGTGCGCTGCCGGGCACTTGCCTTCGAGATGTCCTCGACAGGCAATCCCTGGATTCGCGACTGCGCATTATACCGCGAGATGCGGGCCGTACCCGTATCGACCACATAGGCGATTCCCGGAATCGTAAGCGACGTTTCCGCGATGTTCGTCGCGAGCACCACGCGGGTCTTTCCCGTATGCCTGAAAATGCGGCGCTGTTCATCCGGGCTCATGCGCCCGTACAGCGGGAGGATATCGAACGTCGCGGAATCCAGTTCGTGCGCCAACTCGCCCGCCAAATCCTGGATATCGCGTTCCGTCGGCAAAAAACAAAGCAGGTGGTCGCGGTGGCGCGTTTCCAAATCGAGAATCGCATCGCGCGCCTCATCGAGCAAGCCGGAATCGCCCTTGCCGCTGGTATCGAGTGCCGCCCGCGCCGACGAGCCGCCATCAAAGAAATACTCCACATCCACCGGGAAGGTGCGGCCTTCGGCCTCCATCACGCAGCTGTTGTCGTAAAATTCCTCAAAGAGTTTCGCATCCAGCGTCGCCGACGCCACAATCAGCTTGAAATCCGGGCGTTCGTGCAATACCGTCTTGAAAATGCCGAGCAGAATGTCGATGTTCAGCGAGCGTTCATGCGCTTCGTCAATCACGATGGCAGAATACTGGCGAAAAAGCCTGTCGCGACGGAATTCCTGCAACAGGATGCCGTCCGTCATCACCTTGATGGGAGCGTCGCTCTGGCCCTGCTCCCAAAAACGGATTTTGGTAGAGACGAGCGTTTCGTCTTTCAGTTCTTCACGCAGACGGTCTGCAATGGAAATCGCCGCCAAACGCCGCGGTTCCGTGACACCGATTTTGAAAGGCCGCGCATTCCCGCCACCATCGACTGCGCCCGCATCCTTGCAAAACCATTCCAGCAAAAATTTCGGCAACTGCGTCGACTTGCCGGAACCCGTGTCCGCCTTGACAATCACCACCTGGTGTTTTTCGAGCAGCTCAAAAAACTCTTCCCGATGTTCGACAACGGGAAGCTCGGGGTACTCGATTTTCAAAGCGGACAAGTCCACCGCCTGCCACTACTCCTTAATATGCCCGCACTTGTCGCAGGTGAGTTTGTAGCTGTTGTCCGGGTCGACGACCATCACGCCGTCGCATTCCGGCACTTCGCACGGGAGCTCGCCCGGCATCACTTCACGGTAAGTTTTTTTTTCTTCCATCATTAACCCCCTATTTCCTTGAGGTAGCGAGACAAGGCATCTTGCCATGTGGGGAGCGGTTTGAACCCGCATTCCACCAGTTTGCTCTTGTCGAGCCTGCTGTTGAACGGGCGTGCCGCTTTGGAAAGTCCATATTCCGCAGTCGTTACCGGCACCACCTTCGTAGTGAGTCCCGCCTGCTTGTAAATTTCACAGGTAAAATCGTACCAGCTGATAAATCCGCCTTCGTTTGTCGCATGGTAATAGCCGTACTTTTCGGTCTCATTCATGTCGATTAGCAGACGCGAAAGGTCGAGCGTGTAAGTCGGCGTACCGATCTGGTCGTTCACCACGCGCACGGTATCGTGAGTCTTGCCCACATTCAGCATGGTCTTGATAAAGTTCTTTCCATTGAGGCCGAACACCCATGCGATTCGCACGATGAAATACTTTTCGAGAGTCCCGCTCACGGCGAGTTCGCCCTCGAGCTTGGTCTGGCCGTAAACATTGAGTGGCTTGTAATCCTTGCAATCAGGTTTCCAGGGTTCCGTACCCTGACCGTCGAACACGTAGTCGGTGCTGATGTAGGTCATCTTGCAGCCGAGCTTTTTACAGGCGTTCGCGATGTTCTGCGTGCCGCCGGCATTCACCGCGCGCACCTTCGCCACGTTTGCGTCGTCTTCAGCCATATCCACGGCGGTCCATGCCGCACAATGAATCACCGCATCCGGGTTCACCTCCGAAATTGCCTTCTCGACAGCCGCAGCATCCGTAATGTCGAGCTGCACATAAGGCATCGTCGTTACGGCAGACCCGTCAGCGACTCCGCTGTAAGCGGGAGCCATGTCCGAGCCCACGCCCGTGTGGCCACGCTTCGCCAATTCGTTCATCACATCATGGCCCAGTTGGCCACCTACACCCGTCACAAAGAATTTCATAGAAAAACCTCTAGCGCAAAAAATAGAAAAACTACTTCTTCCGTATTTCTGCTTGTTTCACACAACGGACTTGATCGTGCCATTCTTCAGCTTCTTGCGCAAGTCGTTCCGGAGGAATTCCATCTGGTTCGTCCTGAGGAGTATTCGACAACAGACGAGATACAGCCAACAGTCGGCGACTCGCCACCACAGACCCCTCAAGCGTCATTATGGATACACTACATTTTGTTTTATCATCAAAACTGTCGCTAATATACACCCTAAAGCCATCAGATGTAAAGAAGCGCAGGTAGCAATCTTGCGTAAACGCACCTATCATCCCCTTCGGAACATAAAATTCAATGCGTGACGATTGTGCATCCTTACCTCCGCCGTCATTACCCAGCAAGGACATCGTCTCCGCCAAAGTCGGAAGCCGCCACCCATCAGGGCAAGCATTTTTCGCATCCTTGTACATATATGCAGTGTCACCGCCCAAGGGTTCGGCCATCCATGTCAAAGGAGCATCACCCGTCTTTTGGGAAATCACAGTCCCGTACATCTTTCCATCGCGGGGGTCCTTCATCTTGCCTTTCTGGGGAGCAGCCACAGCAATTGCGACACAGGCAAGTACAGCAAGAACAATCCTATAAGTGTTTGGCATATTTTTCTATTTCTAGCCAAGCACGAACTTCTCGATAACCTCGGTGATACCCGAGTGGTTATTGTCGCTTACCGTTATGTAGTCGGCGCAGTCCTTCACTATCTGCGAAGCATTCGCCATGGCAACCCCGACACCGGCCGCTTTGATCATGGGGCAATCGTTCTCTTCGTCGCCCACGGCAATCGTATCTTCGATGCCCACCTTGTAATAGTCGGCCATAAAGCGCACTGCGTCACCCTTGTTGCTCTGCATGTGCGAAAATTCGAGCATCTCGGGCTTACTGAACACGTCAAAAAGCTTGCCCGCCGTAGTCTTGCGCATTTCAGCACGGAAATCTACAAGGCTCGAATGTTCGAAGGGCGTTATGATATTCACCTTGATGGGCGGTTTAACAACAACATTGACAAACTCGCCGTAATACTCGCGGATATCCTTCACGACCACATAATCCATCTTCATCAGGCGGCAGTACGTCTTGAGCTGTTCCGTTTCGTATTCCGAAACCACCAGGTCGCCCGAGTAGGTATGCGCATGCATGCCGTTTGCGTGTGCGGCATCCATGATGGCCTTTACCTCACTAACGGGAATGTAGCGAGTGAGAATTGGCTTCTGTGCGCCGCAATCGTAAATGAGCCCGCCGTTGAAACTCACGAGCAGAAAGCCCGGTTCCAGAAAGCCGTACTGCTCCGCCAACTTCTTGGCGCTCGTGAGCGGACGGCCCGTACAGATGACGAACTTGTGGCCCGCATCGATCATCGAGCGGATAGAGCGCATGTCGGTATCCGAGATGCGCTTATCGTCGGTCAGGAGCGTGCCGTCAAGGTCTGTGAACAGAATTTTCATCGCGGGCAAATATAGAATTATTCCTTTACACAGCGGACAGTAGACGGTTCATCATCTGGAGCCCGCGTCGCAAAGTCACCATCATCGTTACAGGCGGCAAGTATCATTAAGACAAACAAAATGGACCCTATCGCGGCGCTCCGCTTGCTCCAGGGTGACATACAAGGCACATTTTCTCCTATCATCTGCGGTAAATATAGTAAGCCCTATTTATTACAAGCAAAATATCCTCCCAAAGGGAGGACATTTTAGTTGCTATCTGAAATTAGCCTAGTTCTTCACGCAGCGGACAGAGAAACCGAACGCCTTACTATCTTCATCAGCAAGCAGACCCGCACTATTGAGGTCCTTATCCAAGTTCATGTCGTACACTTCGCCGTTTTCCTCTGTAGAACTCCAGAAGTGTGCGTTAGATACATCCATATCATCATCGAAGGCAGGATTATCCCTACTACCAAACATGTGGCCACCAGGAAGCGCAGAGAAGCCGGACTCATTCGCGCCATAGATTCCAGAATAACTAGGATACCCACCATACCAACCAAACGCAGACTTGAGTGCCGTACCGGCCTTTGATTTTCCACCGACGGCAGTCAATAGCGCATCCCATTCCGTATAACTCGGCAAATGCCACCCATCCGGGCAAACGCCCTGAATATTCCCCGACGGCAAGGAGCACGTTTTCCCATAGCCGCATTCCTCTTCAGATTTGCCAACCGCATCCGCCCACCAGTAAAGCCGGCCATACTTTTTGCAAAATTTCGCAGAATCGTTATAGCAGTAACTAGATTCCGTTTCAAAATTGAGATTTTCCGCCATCCATACCTGGTCGCCAATTTCCACAGTCTTGTACGTTTGACCATCGCGGGAATCTGTCAACTCACCATATTCAGCATTCGGGTTGAACGGGCTCTCACTAGACGGGGATGACTGTTTTTCACCCTGGAGACAACGGACGGAATATGCATATTCCTTGGACACACGTTTCCAAGACACATTCGTATCATCATAGTACAGGTTCGTCGTGTACGCATCATTGTCAGTGAACTCCGAAGAATTCCAAAAGAAAGCCGCTTGGCCTGAGCGGCCCTCATACAAATCGGCGGTCTTACCACCGGCAGGTAACGCAGAGAATCCAGACTCATTCGAAGATTCATAGACTTCAGAGTTGAAGTCGGTTTCATGGACCCAATCAGCTCCAGACTTAAGTTTCATGCCTGCGTATCCGTTGCCTTTACCAACGACTGTAATCAGCGTATCCCATTCGGCCCAACTTGGCAGATGCCACCCGCTCGGGCAGGATTCCAGAGCAGCAGACCAAGTGTAAAGGCGGCCATACATGGATTCGTAACTATTGGCCGATTCGTAGTTCAGGTTCTCCGCCATCCACACCTGATTGCCGATCTTTACCGTTCTATAGGTATGGCTATCGCGGGAATCGGTCATTTCCCCATACGAAATTTTCGGGTTAAAAATACTTACACTACTGCTAGACTCACTCGTCTCGCTTGAACTTGACTCCGGCTTAACGCTGGAGGAGGACTTCGCCGAACTGCTACTGGACTTTGCACTGCTGCTCGAGACACTTGTCTCGCTATCGCTCGACTGCGGTGTGACGCTGGAAGAAGATTTTGCAGAACTGCTGCTTGACGATACAGCAGAACTATTCCCCTCCTTAATCCATTTTTTATCTACGCACACATAAGTGGCAGCATTCTCTACCACATAAGCCTCCGCCCCATCCCACTGGTCGGTACATTCGGGAAGTTCATCAAAAGTCTCCGTTTCCAGGAAGGGAGGGGGGCTTACTAAGGGATCCGATGCACTCTTGTCGTCACAGGCGACGAACATCGCCGCACAAAGAAGAATGTATAGCCAATGGGAACGCATATATCCTCCTACTATAATTCAAATATAACAACATCCCGAGCATCGAATCAAGGTTGCCACTCAGTCTTCGTCATTAACCTTTGCCGACGAGATAATTTTTTCGCAAAGGGTTGAATCAGAATATTTTGGGTAGTACTCAAATTCAGCATAGGTTATAAATTCTACAGACTCCGCAAGCTAGAAGAACACTCCGCCGAAGCGGACGATGACACCGGCGAACACGACGCTCACCATGGTCATGAGCTTGATGAGGATGTTGAGCGATG
>NZ_JAFZKX010000100.1 GCF_017551775.1 Fibrobacter sp.
ACTTCGAATCCAAGGCGACCTACGTGGCGGAGACCAGCACGGTCCAGGAGGACGGCCCCGCGTACGAGAAGGGCGACGTCATCAAGACGACCGACAACACCACGAAGACCTTCGGCTTCAAGCGGGCTAAGAGAAAATAATCCGGTATGTAGAAAAGCCTGCCTTTCGGGGCAGGCTTTTTCTGTTATTTAAATCGGCGAGCGCCCTGATACTTGTTCTTGTAGTATTTCTCGTTCAGGTTCGAGATGACGACACCCCTGCTGGAGCTCGCGTGGATGAAACGGTCTCCGCTGAGGTAGATTCCCACATGGTCGATTTTCCAGAAACTGCCGAAGAAAATCAGGTCGCCTTCGCGCAGGTTTCCGCGGCTTACGCTTTTCCCGCGGGAATCGTCGTACATTTTTGCCGCGCTGTGGTCGAGTGCAATCTTGTAGTAGCCTTGGTAAACCTGCATCACGTATCCGGAACAGTCCGTCTTGTTTTTGCTGGCGGCTCCGTAGACGTACTTTGCGCCCAGCCATCCCTTGGCGTAAGCTTCGAAGTTTGTGGGAGGGGCGGACTTTTGCGCCGCTTTTTCCGCTTCCTTCTTCTTTACCGCAGCCCTCGCCTTGTCTGCAGAATTCATGTGCTTCGGTTTGGATTCTGTTGTTACGGAGTCTTCGCCTGAGGGGGAGGATTCTGTGCCGACGTTTTCTTGGACTTGTTCGTCCGCAGCCGGAGCTTCCGCTATTTGCTCGTTCGATGAGGGGACGGGCTTGTAGTCACCGATGCTCCGGTCGTAACCCGTGCGTACGGGGAAAGAGCAACTGAGCAATCCTGCGCAGAGCGGAATCAGCATTAGGCATGCGTATTTTGATGACGGACCCATTGCTGAGAAATGTAATTAAAAAAGGCCGCTTGCTATATTTGGCGGGTATGGAAAAAGTGAAAATCCTGTTCGTGTGTCATGGCAACATCTGCCGCAGTCCCATGGCGGAATTCGTCATGAAGCACAAGCTCGCAAGTGCCGGAATCGAAGGTTTTGAGGTGGCGAGCGCCGCGACGAGTACCGAAGAAATCGGGAATCCCGTGTACCCGCCGGCCAAGCGCATGCTGAATTCTCATGGTATCGATTGCAGCGGAAAACATGCCCGCCAGATGACCGTGCAGGATTACGAATACTACGATTACATCGTACTCATGGACAGGAACAACTTGCGGAACTTGCGCTGGATACTGGGCGCAAATCACGACATGTCGAAGATTTCTCTGTTGATGGACTGGACCGGCAAATCGCGGGATGTTGCCGATCCATGGTATACCGGAGATTTTCAGGCGACCTGGGACGACGTGAACGCAGGTTGCGATGCGATGATAGATAAACTAATATCTCGCGGATAATTATTCCTGATAAATCATAATAGTGGAGAATATGTCGCCAGCGGTCATGGTGATAACGGCCTTTCTTGAGGTTGTTTTTTTGTCGCACTCTTCGGACTAGCATGTTTCAAGACTGTTCACTGTAATTATGGCTTTGTTTGGCGAATCTTTCAGAATTTTACCTTTCCACCAGCCGCCATCGATGTTGTGAAAATCAGTATATCCTGTTTCTAGGGTATCGGGATGTATGTATATATCGTTGGCGCAGTTATCGTCGCATGCGGAACTGAACCACCATGAGCTGTAATTCTTTACGGAAATCGTATCGGTGCCGCCCTTGGGACCGAAGTGCATTTCTTTTTTGTTTAGTTCCATTTTATCCCAAAGCCCAACAGGTGTGGAACTGACGGAGTCGAAGGAACAGGCTGTAAAAAACAGGGTGAGGGCTAGGAGGCCGAGGTGAAGTTTTTTCATTTTGTTACTCCTGATAGATTCTAATGTTGGAGAATATGTCGCCAGCGGTCATGGTAATAACGGCCGCTCTTGAGGTTGTTTTTTTGTCGCACTCTTCGGACTCACATGTTTCAAGACTGTTCACTGTAATGACGACCTTGTTTGGTGAATCTTCCAGAATTTCACCTTTCCACCAGCCGCCATTGATGTTGTGAATGTCACGATATCCTGTTTCTAGAGTATCGGGAAGAATGTATATGTTGTTGGCGCAGTCGCCGTCGCATGCGGAACTGAACCACCATGAACTGTAATTCTTTACGGAAATCGTATCGGTGCCGCCCTTGGGACCGAAGTGCATTTCTTTTTTGCTTAGTTTCATTTCGTCCCAAAGCCCATCAGGTGTGGTGCTGACGAAGTCGAAGGAACAGGCTGCAAAAAACAGCGTGAGGGATATGAGGCCGAGGTGAAGTTTTTTCATTTTGATATTCCTTCTGAAAATGGTTTTGAAAGGCTTTTTGCACTAAGAATATACCTTGTCGGGGGGTAAAAACAAATACCGCTTAAGGCCCTTTTTTGGGGAAAAATTGATTCTTTTGTACAAAATCAAAAAGAGCGTTTCATATAGGCCATTTTGCAGGCCCAAAGAATGTGTTGCACATGTCGAAATACGTGTGTTTCGAAAAAAAAACGCAAAAAAAATCCGCAGCGTAACGCCGCGGAAATAAAGCCGTTAATTGTTTTGAGTTTCGTTTATTCCCATTTCAGCGCTGGGTATCCGTCATTCTTGTTTGAATCGTAGACGAATGCGTCTCCGAGGAGTTCGACGAAAGCCTTCGACTTCATTTCTTCGGAGGTCTTGGCGAGGGCGATTCCGCCGTCGCTAGCCCCGAAGGCGGGAATTTTCGATGTCTTAATCTCGAAAGAAGGCTGGATGATTATCGGGTAGTCTGTGCAGCAGGCCACCGTATCGGGCGCGAGCACACTCACTGTATCTCGCGTGAGGACGGGGGTTTCGTCCAGGATGGCACTCCAGGTAGTGTCCGAAACCTCTTGCTCTATGTAGTAGTAATCGGCGAGCGTCGTGTTTTTGTTAACGCCGATCATGAGCCCCACGTTCTTGAAATTGGCGGGCGTGCTTATGTTCTTGCCTGTGGTGTAGGCGTTCCTCGTGACTCCGTTCAGGTTCATCCCGATGATGCCACCGGCACTTTCCGCGCTGAGGATGTCGCCCGTATTGTATACGTCTTCCGCCTTCAAGTTGCTTGCGTCGCCAACAATTCCGCCAGTGCGGGCGCTTCCCTTGATTTCTGCGCTGTTCGCAACACTCCGTACAGACATGTCTTTGCCTTGGCCGATGATGCCGCCAACGGCGTATCTGCCCGTGACCTTTGCGCTGTTTCGCGACTCCTTGACGGTGCCGGTTTCAGAGAAAAGCCCGACGATGCCTCCAACATTGCCGGATCCTTCGACTTCCCCGAGATTTTCGGTACTCGAAACCGTTGCGCTTAAGTACAGTCCGCCGGCGATGCCGCCTGTGCCATGGTTGCCGGTAACCTTTGCATAGTTCTTGGCATCCTTTATCTCAACATTGCTGCCGAGCCCCAGGATTCCTCCGGAGAACTTTTGACAGTGAATTTTCCCGTAGCTCTTGACGTTCTTAATCTTGATGCTGGTGCCTTCGGCTATGCCAACGATGCCGCCCGCTTCTTCATAGGTGCTGAATACATTGACTTTCGCGGTGATGTTTTCCAGGACGGCATTGCCGCTAACGGCGCCGACGATTCCGCCGGACACATTGTCACCGGTAATCCAGGAATTTTCAATGGTCAGGTTCTTGATTGTGCAATCGCAGTATCCGAACAGCCCGTTGTACGTCCCTTTGGTTTTGACGAACATTCCGCTTATGGTATGGCCGTTTCCGTCGAAGTGGCCCGTGAACGGGATTTCATTCGATTTTCCGATGGGCGTCCACTTCAAAAAATCTGCGGAACTGTCGACCGGTATTCCGGCGCTGTCGATGATTTCGCCCTCGTTGAGGATGATGTCTGCGTCAAGTTTGAAATGCTTGCCCTTGTATTTTTCGTCGCCTGCTCCGATGACGTACGAAAGGTTTGCCAGCTGTTCGGCGGTCTTGATGACATACGGGTTTCCCTCCGACCCGGAACCGCAAGCGAATTTCTTGGCCGTAGACCCGTTCCAGGGCTTGCCCGTTTCGCCTTCGCAGTTCGTATCGGCCTTTTCCTTGGATTCCTTGAGGCTGCTCGAACTTTCGGGCGATTCTTTTTCTGAAATGCTGCTGGAACTGTTCCCTAGACTGAAACTGGGAGTCGTGCCGTCGTCGGTAGAGGTCGGTATTTCACAGGCGATTAGTGTGAAAAACATCGCGGTTGCGATGGATATGGCCGCCGCGGGGCGGATGCTGTTTTTGAACATGGGATACTCCTTCTTCTTATTACGGAATATATATTATTCCGAGCCTGTCTGGAAATCCCGAATTGTAAAAAAAGCTATGTTCTGGGTGCTATAAAACCGTGGGGCTTGAATCCGAGCCCTTTAACGAGCTCGAAATCCTTGCAACTGTTGACTCCCGCCGTGGTGAGCATGTCGTCGGTGATGGCCGCGTTGGCCCCGCTCTTGAAGGCGCGCTTGCCGTCGTCGCCCAGTACGCCGCGTCCGCCCGCGAGGCGGATGAACGCCTTCGGGTTGATAAAGCGGTAAATCGCCACTATACGGCAGAATTCGTCGTTCGTGAGTTTCGGGAGGTTTTCGTACGGAGTGCCCGGAATGGCGTTCAGCACGTTCACCGGAGTGGACTTGACTCCGAGTTTACGCAAGTCAAGGCACATGTCGATGCGGTCTTCCATCGTCTCGCCGAGTCCCATGATGCCTCCGCTGCAGATTTCGAGCCCTGCGGCGAGCGCATTCTGGAGTGCGCCAATCTTGTCGTCGTAGGTGTGCGTGGTGCATACGTCGGGGAAGTGCCTGCGGTAGGTTTCCAGGTTGTTGTGGAAGCGGGTGAGGCCCGCTTCTTTCAGCTTGTCGAACTGCTCGCGGTTCAGGAGCCCCGCCGAGAGGCATACGGAAAGTTTCGTTTCTTTTTTGAGGCGGCGGATGGCTTCGCCAATCTGCTCCACGTCGCGGTTCGAGAGCGTACGGCCCGAGGTGACGATGGAGTAGCGCGGGATGCCTGCGGCTTCTTTCTTCTTGGCGTCTTCGACGATTTCGTCGGCGCTGAGCAATTTGTATTCCGGGGCGCCGGTGTGGTAGTAGCTGCTCTGGGCGCAGTACTTGCAGTTTTCGGAGCAGCGACCGCTGCGGGCGTTCACGATGGAACAGAAGTCAAAATCGTCGCCGTGGAATTTTTCGCGGATTTCGTTTGCCGCGTCGCAAAGTTCCTTGAGGTCTTCGCTTAAAAGCCGGATTGCCTCTTCGCGGTTGATTTCGTAACCGTTGATAACTTTATCTTTAAGTTCAGAAATAAAAGACATGGTTCTGCTCCTTTCTGATTTTTTTTCGCACCCAAATATAAAAAATCCCGTATTTGCAAAACCAAGGCGTCTTTCTTTTTTTAATTTATGGTCGTGCGGATATTCTTGACGATAATCTTTTTCGCCATGTGCGCTTTCGCGGCTGATGCCGTGGAGGATGTTTCCGCTGTAGCTTCTCCTGATACCTCTGCCGCTTCTGTGGATGCATCGGCAGTTGCCGCATTTGATACTTCGACCTTCACGGTAGATACCCTAGTAACTGATTCTTCGGCCGCACTAAATGATACGACGGCTTTAGTTGCCGATTCCGTGGCGGCGGATACGGTTGTTGCCGATACGGTGGCTGCGGACTCCGCGGTAAAAGATACGTCTGCGAAGGATTCCGCTTTGGCGGTGCAGGACTCCGCAAAGAAGGATTCCGTCTCGCGCAGGGAAGGAAGCATTCCGCTTCCGCATCAGTCCGCGTATACCGGTTTTGGCTTGCTGGTCGGGCTTGCGGCCGGCCTTTTCAACCCGACCGAGGAATGCGACTGCCTGGGGGTGTGGCAGGGACAGCTTGAATACTTCTATAAGGATTGGATCAGTGCGGGTGTCGACGTGCGCTTTTTCGGCGGGGATCTCGATACGGACGTGATGGTCCGCTACCAGCGCTACAGGATGAACGTGCGCTTCCACAGGCCGCATGAACGTTGGTCCTGGTATATAAGCCCGATTGTCGAGTTCGAGTCTACTGACTTGGAAGATATCCGCGATGAATGGCACCAGCGTGATATGGAAGGCTGGATTCCGGGGGTGTCGACGAAGACCGAACAGGAAGTGGAAGACTGCGAGAAGATGTTCTCGCTGGACGGTTTTTCCATCGGCGTAGATTTGGGCGGAGGCCTTGTCTTCTGGGATATTATCGGCGCTACGGCGAACGTCTTGTACGAATACAATTTCGGCGGAGCGCAGTTGCTCACGATTTCTCCGGGTATCGCATATAATTTGCAGGCAATTTGGCCCTGGGCCAAGAAGAGCCTTTCTGCGGCATGGATTTCGGTTGAAACGGGCTTCCAGCGTTTCTTCAACAGGTCTGTTGATTCCTGGGCAATGTCGGGTTACCTGGGTGTCGCGGTCGGTTTTTAATTCTATATTTTTCACGTCTAAAATTTTTCTAAAGGACATTCAAAATGGCTAAGAAAGAATCCAAGAAGAAGGTTGTCCTCGCCTATAGCGGTGGACTCGATACTTCCATCATCATCCCCTGGCTCAAGGAAAACTACGATTGCGAAGTGATCGCTTTCGCTGCCGACCTCGGACAGAACGACTTCCCGGACGCTAAGGCCCTCGAAGACAAGGCTCTCAAGACTGGCGCTTCCAAGTGCTACGTCCTCGACCTCAAGAAGGAATTCCTCGAAGACTACGTTTGGCCCACCGTCCGCGCTGGCGCCAAGTACGAAGGTACCTACCTCCTGGGTACGTCTTTCGCCCGTCCGCTCATTGCGAAGTACCAGGTGAAGATTGCCGAGAAGGAAGGCGCTTACGCCGTTGCTCACGGTGCTACCGGTAAGGGTAACGACCAGGTCCGTTTCGAACTGACCTACGCCGCCCTCAATCCGAAGCTCGAAATCATTGCTCCGTGGAAGGACCCGAAGTGGACGTTCCACAGCCGCGAAGACGCCATCGACTACGCTGCCGCCCACAAGATTCCGCTTAACGGCATCAGCAAGAAGAAGATTTACTCCGAAGACGGTAACCTGTGGCACCTCTCTCACGAAGGTGGCGTCCTGGAATTCCCGGAACAGGAACACAAGTACGAATTCCTCAAGCACACCGCCACGTACGAAAAGGCCCCGAACAAGGCTGATCACGTGACGATTACCTTCGAAAAGGGTAATCCGGTGGCTATCGACGGCAAGAAGATGGGCGCTGTCGAACTCCTCGAATACCTGAACAAGATCGGTGGCAAGAACGCTTGCGGTCTCCTCGACATCGTCGAAAACCGCCTCGTCGGCCTCAAGAGCCGCGGCGTGTACGAAACTCCGGGTGGCACGCTCCTGTACAAGGCTCACGAATGCCTGCAGCAGCTTGTGCTCGACAAGGAGACTTTGTTCGAAGCCCAGAAGATGTCCATGACGTACGCGAACCTCGTGTACAATGGCCAGTGGTTCACTCCGCTCCGCCAGGCTATGGACGCCTTCTTCAACGAAGTCAACAGCGTTGTTACCGGTGAAGTGACGCTCAAGCTCTACAAGGGCAACATCATCCCGGCCGGCATCAAGAGCCCCTACAGCCTCTACGACATGGGCCTCGGTGGATTCACCGACGTCGACATGTACGACCAGAAGGACGCCACGGGCTTCATCCGCTGCTACGGCCTCCCGCTCAAGACGCGCGCCCTGTTGCTCGGCAGCAAGACCAACGTCGACTTCGGTAAGGAAGTGAAGCTCCCGAAGAAGTAATGAGTCCGCTCGCGCCAAACTAGGGTGTTAAATTACTCCGGTTGGCGCTCGCTCTTGCCTGCGACGACTCGTTGATACGAGTCGCCTACGGCTCACGGGAGACTGCTCTCGAAAGACATTCTTCAAAAAAATCCTCGGTTTCACAATAGTGGACCGAGGATTTTTTTTGACGAAAAAAGATTCTTGAAACCGGCAATCACTAGTAACTATTAACTAGGAACTAGTAACTAGGCCGAAGGCCCTAGAAATCCACCATGTACCCGATTCGCCAGAGCATGTCGGGCGCTTCGTGTTCCTTGAAGTTGTAGACGGGCAAGTCTATCTGGGTGAAGAATCCGAACAAATGAATACGCATCTCGGCGGAGACGTCCAGGCTTTCCTTGAAGTTGAAGGGGTAGAGGTATTTGGCGTCGTTCGCCTTGTTTACTGCCTTGTGAATTTCGTTGGGTGCTTCCGCGAATTCGTATCCGCCTCCGATGCCGAATTCTATGGAGAACGGCAAGTCGCGGGGGATGCGCCATAGGATTCCTCCCCGGATTCCGCACCAGAAGTCGTTGGCCCCCTTGTGTATCCCGAAACCGTCGATGTGCAGGTGAAGGGCTTTGTAGCCGACGCCCGCATCGAGCATTATCGGAGTGAGGGTTCCTGCCGAAGCGCCGATTTCGAATTTCCAAGGGGAGTTTGCGCTTTTGGCTTTGCTTTCGCTTTCATTCGCTGCGGCATGGGCCAAAACCGCACAAAGTGCAATTCCGAGGACGAGAATTTTCTTGAAGGCGGTAATCATGGGCTCAATTATAGAAAACAGCGTTCGTTTACTCGAAAAAAAAGCGCTTTTTGCAGGCTCTTTTGTCAGGACCATTTACAAAAAGTACAAAAGTGCTATCTTTAAAAACAAGAAACCGGCCCGGGAAGGCAAAAACCTGGGCCATAACGAGGAAAACAACATGAAAATCAAATCACTTCTTCTGGCTTGCGCCACTGCTTGTGCAATTGCCACGCCCGCTATGGCGGAAGGTGGCATGTTCGAGGCTTGGCTCCCCGAGAACTTCACTGCCGATGTTGTTGCAGCGGTAAAGTGGAACTACTACAACTTCAGCAACTGGCAGCAGGACGGAACGTCCAATTACACTTGGCTCGTCACGTATGATGCCGATGTGCAGGGCAAGTGGAAGGTTGCCAACTGGCGTAACCTCGTGAATCTCGCCTTGGGCAAGACATGGACCGACGGTCTTGGCCAGCGCAAGAGCGCCGACAAGATTTTCTGGGAATCCATGCTCGACTTCAACATGACCGACGTCCTGAAGCCCTACATCGGTAACCGCTTCGAAACCCAGTTCCTCGCTGGTTACTCTTACAGCGAAGACGAAGAAGGCAATGAAGTGAAGAAGGCCATCTCCAGCTTCATGGATCCGGCTTACGAAACTCAGGTTGCCGGTCTTGCCTACATTCCGAACGAAATGTTCAGCCAGCGCCTCGGTTTTGCTAACCGCATGACGATTTCCCATGGCTACGGCTTCGCGGACGATCCGGATACCGAAAAGTTCGAGAAGTTTAAGGATGAACCGGGTCTTGAATCCATCACGGAATTCAAGTATGCCTTCAACACTATCGCAAGTTTCAAGTCCCGTCTGTGGGCCTTCATCAACTTCAAGGGTGTAGATGAAATCGACGGCAAGTGGGAAAACCTCCTCGCCGTGACGCTCGTCCCGTACATCGAATTCCAGGTCGGCTTCGACATGGCGTACGACAAGGACCTCTCTCTTGACGCGCAGTACAAGACGATGGTGCTCTTCGGCATCACTTGGCGCTGGTTTTAATGCGACCGCTCGCGCTTGATACGTGAGAAACTTCTCCGGTAAGCGCTCGCTCTCGCCTCCATCGCCGATTAATATCGGCGATGGAGGCTCACGGGACCGCTCGCGCTTGATTCGTGAGCAACATCTCTGGTAAAAAATTAAATCCCTGCCTTCGGGCGGGGATTCTTTATTTTGTTCTAATTTGGGGCTGCGGTCAGGAGGTCGTCCATCCAGGCGTCGCGCTGCTTCCGGAGGGCCTCGAGCGATTTGTCGTCGGCTCCGCTCGTGTCGCGCGCTTCAATGAGCTTCCGGTAAGAATCTATGAGCGCTGAAGCCTTGCCGTAAATTGGAACTAGCTTTGCCAGTTCGGTCATGATGGCTTCGTCCGAATAGAGGCGCGCGATTCCTTCCAGGCTGTGCTCGATGTAGGCCTGCGTGTCCCCGTTCGACTTGGCGATTTCGGCTTCGGCAAATTCCAGCGGGCGGAGCTTGTCCATCCAGGCGGATTCCTTGGCGTAAAGTTCGTTGTCCTCGGCGATGGCGTTCTTCTGGCGCGTAATCCGGAGTTGAGCTTCGGTGTACCCCTTGTACTCCTCGAAGTTGGCTTCCAGACCGTGTTTTTTCACGAAATCGGTGAGATTTTCGATGTTCGTCCTAGAGGGATTGTTCAGCAGGCATTCCTTGAGGACGGCCAACTGGTCCTTGGTCTGCATGTTCTTAAAAGATTCGGAGTGTACGCTGTTTGCTTTGATTCGGAGGTAGGCCACCCGCAGCAGGAGCAGGGCTATGGCGATGGCAAAAATTATGGACCAGTTCATGCCCCAAATATAGAACTGTAACCGCATTTTTTGTAAAAAAACGCAGACCGACCATGGATGGCGGTCCAAAGTCCTTGTTTTGAGTCACGGGAAACCGTAAAAACCCTAGATTTAGGGTATTTTACAAAAATATAAGTATTAATATGGATGATTTTGGTTTATATTTAGGGGTGAATATTGTAGACCTATTTTCGAAGTAGGTGGAGATTGGATCTTATGAAAAAAAATATCGTATCTGGATTAGCTCTTACGGCAGTATCCTTTGGTTTGGTCTGTTTCGCACCGGCAAATGCCGATGTGGCTGGGGCGGCTAACCTAGACATTGTTGTTCGCGATTTCCCCGTGAACCATCCTGACTTTGAGAACTTCTCCGAAGAATATGCGAGTACCGGTGACCAGGACGGCGGCAAGTGGTGCCTCAACCATGGTGCTACGACTACCGGTCAATGTGGCGAATCGATGCTCAATATGGGTATTTTTGGCTACGATGCGGTTTGGTACGGCGCAACTGCGGCGCACCTCACTTGCGGAAACAAGCGTTCCAAGCAGGGTGCGTGGATTGGCCAGGACGGCAAGCCGAGCGTCATCAACCCCTTCCTGCCTTCTTACTTGCAGGCGCAGACCACTGCCGATACGCTCCAGTACGGAGAATGCAAGGATCAGGTGAATGGTCGTACGCAACGCGGCTACAAGTCCTATATAGACGGCATGGTCAGTGGCGTGAAGTGCAGCGCAGCCGGTGTCGCTTGGTCGAACCCTGTGTATTACACGCCTGGCATGGTAAAATCCTATCTGGACTTCGATGCGACCCCGTCGGGTGAATACGACATGCTCGATGGCGTGCATATCAGGAAGGCGATGGACTTCTGTGACAATACCTATTTCGACCAGTGGTATTCCGATAACAACGACTTCGCCAAGCGTAGCAACACGATTCTCACGCTCCCGCCTGCCAATATCGCCGGTTCTTCGAAGAGTATCTATTCTATCGACTACAACTACAGTAACGGTGGTTACTTCCCGCTTGATGTCGTTGATACTACTACGCAGTACCGCTACACGCAAATTACGAAGTGTATCCAGAACGATCCGAACCCCTTGACTGCGAGTCAGTGCTGTGCGACGGACCAGTGTGACCAGTGGGGCCCGCAGACGCTCTCCATTTTCTGCCCTCCGTACCAGTACGAATACGCTTCTACCCAGAAGGACATGATGGGCTCGGAAACGGCCGACCTGTGTACACAGTGGCTTTTGAACGGAGGACCGAGGTTCCAGGATGCAGCTGTCGCTGCCGCGAATACGGATGCAGTGCTTGGTCCCCGTCACTTGCGCAACTATGGCTTCACCATGATGGGTTATGCCAAGTTTAAGTATCATTCCAAGAACCAGGTGAATGCGGCTGGCCAGCCCGACCCCGAAGTCTTCGAATTCGCCGGTGACGATGATATGTGGATCTTTGTGGACGGCGTGCTTGTCGTGGACCTCGGTGGTACCCACCTCGCAACTCCTGGCCGCGTGGATATTTCCGTGCTTGCAAAGCATGGCCATGGTTGTTCTATCGACGCATCGCTCGGCGCTGCTGGCTACGGCATTCCTCCGCTTGCCCACCAGACTAATGCTGGCCAGAACTGCCAGTTGAATGCTGATGGTTCCTGGGCCGACAACACCTGGCACCACCTGCACTTCTTCTATGCTGACCGTCAGTCCGATGGCTCCAACATGTACATGCGTACGTCCCTTGCCGAAATTGCTCCGACCAAGTACGGTCAGCCTCAGGTTACCGGCGCCGAAGTGACGGTTACCGATGGTGTTGCAACGACAAGCCTTATTTTGAATACCGAACTCTCTGATGAAACTTTGGCTAATATGATGGCTGGTGGTCAGAGTGGAACGGTTCCGTCCATCGTCATTGCGCATTGCTCTAACTTCAATATCGCAACCTCCACTTGCGTTGCCTACGATACCTTGGGTATGTACGTGACCGACATCCATTATGTCATCGACAAGGGTGCCGAAGGTATTGTGTACGATATTCAGGGCATCGTGAAAGACAAGGCTGGCAACATTGTGTCCATCCAGTCGGGCGACCTGATTGCATTCAACTATCCGGTCATTGACCAGATGAACGAAAACTACAACCAGTGGACTTCGTCGATGTCCTTCTTCATTACCTCGAAGGCTGGCAAGATTGTGGAAAGTTTCCCGCCGGAATGGGCTGTGGCAACATTGCTTGTGAACCCGACGACGCTTATCGAGATGAAGGATACTACGATTGTTCGTCCGGAATTCGACAACAAGGATCTCACGGACAAGGCTAACGGTGGCGAACTTCCGAAGAACTCCACTGCAGAACTTCTGATTACGCCGCTTCCGGCAGGATTCGTTGATGGTGGCGATCAGAATGCATGGCTTGATCAGCATTGGAACGATGTTACTGGGGCGCCGCTTGGTGCCGATGGACGCTCTAATTCTGATGTGAGAAACCGTACTTATCCGGGTAGCGTGTTTAGCGATGCTGGTGATCCCAATGCCGTAAGCGGTCGTTGCTATGCCGATGCGAACGGCATTGAAAGCTGCTCCAGCATTTCGTTCCGTACGTCGCAGCCGTTCTTGGTGAACGTGCGCGTGTTCGACAATCTCGGCCATTTCATCAGCCAGTACACCGAAGGCATTACTGACACGACTGTGTTCAAGCAGTTGGTGAGTGCCCAGAAGGTTGCGAATGCAACTGCCAACACCTGCACCGATGGTTCTCAGTATGCCGAAGTGACGGGCGTGGGCGAAATGATGGTGACCGTGAAGATGTACCCGGTTTCTCAGCAGGGTCGCAAGATTGCTACTGGTCCGTACATCTACCAGGTGTCCATTATTAAGGAAGCTTACAAGTACTGCGCCTACATGGGCGGTGGCGGCTTCCAGTTCATCGATGCTCCGTACCAGCGTGCATCCTTCACGACCACGCGCGGTTACCGCCGTACGAATAAGTAAGGTGCGAACAGTTTAACGAAAAGCCCGGCTAAGCCGGGCTTTTTCTGTATGCGGAGAGAAACCGCGGTTTTGCTGATTCTAGACCGAGCGGTCGCCTCTGTGAGCAACAAACGCTCGGTATTAACCGGGCGTGGTTGCGACCTTTGGCCACTTAGCGCTTCAGCGCTTACGTGGACATGGCCCCCCTTGCGGGGGTAGTGAGGGAGAAACCGGAGGTTCAGTTCCCTAGACAACGAACGAACGGTCGCCTATGTGAGCAACAAACGCTCGGTATCAACCGGGCGTGGTTGCGAAAGCGAGGGCCAGCCCAGCACTTGTGTTTCTGATTCTAGACCGAGCGGTCGCTTAATAATGCGAAGGCTTCTGCGCCGGTGATGCGCACCTTGAGGCGGCTTCCAGCGGGAATGTCGCCGGCGAGGGCTACCGGGCGGTAGGCCTCGTTCCGCGCGATGGTCGTACCCGCGCGGTGGCCGGGCTTTTCGACCACGACGTCGCATGTATCGCCTATCCAGAGGGCGTTGTTTTCCTGAGCGATTTTCTGGAAGGCGTCGAAGAGGATGGCGGAGCGTTCGTGCTTTACTGCATCGGGAACCCTGAGCGAGGAGTCCTGTTCCATGCGTGCCGCGGGCGTGCCGGGGCGCGCCACAAAGCGGGTGATGTTGCATACCGTCGGGCGGGTTTCTTCGAGCAGCCGCATCGTTTCCGCGAAATCGTCGTCGGTTTCGCCGGGGAAACCGACGATGATGTCCGTGCTGAGCGTGAAGCGCGAAAATTCGGTATTGAACATGCGGGCGATTTTCCGGAAGTCTTCCGCCGTGTGGCGGCGGTTCATCGCTTTCAGTGTGCGGTCGCTTCCGCTCTGCACGGGAACGTGTACGAACTTGTAGACACGTTCGTCGCGGAAACAGTCCAGAAGGCTGTCCGCATACCTTATCATGTGTCGCGGGTTTCCCATCCCGAGGCGCAGCCTGTAATTGCCGGGAACGTGCACGAGGATGCGTTGCGTGAGCTCCGCAAGATTCGTTCCGGTATCGAATCCGTAGCAGGCGCAGTCCTGCCCGGTAAGCTGTATTTCGAGGCAACCATCGTTCACGAGGCCTGCGACTTGCTTGACGATGCCTTCGGGGGCGAAACTCCGGAGGCGTCCCTTCACGAGGTGCGTGCTGCAGAAGGCGCAGGCGTCCAGGCATCCTTCTTCGATGTTCACGATGCCCACATAGGGCGTTTCACGGAGTGTGCTGGGCCCCACGATAGCATCCATAGACTCTGTCGCGGAGGCTTCGTTTTGCTCCAGAGGGGCGATTTCCTTTAGACTCGTAAATATGACTTGCGGCGCAACCTTCAGCGCATCTTCGCGGAAGTCCTTCGGGGCGCACCCCGTAATGAACAGCGGGACGCCCGGGAACATTTCGGACGCGGTTCGCAACAGTTTCAACGCGCCCGCGTTGCCCTTTACGGTGCACACGTTCAGATAAATGGAGTCTGGCGCCTCCTGTGCCGCGGGCGATTCCTGTGCGGTCTTCGCTTCGGGCAGGCGGAAAAGAATCTTGCAGCCCGGATGCCTTGCGGAAAGAGCGCGGGCGATTTGCTCGCCTTCCCCGAAGTTCGCGGCGCACCCCTGGCTGATTACGGCATAGACCGGATTTTCGGAGCTCATTTCTCGAATCGCTCCAGTGTGATTCCCGGATAGTAGTGGGTGAGGATCGTAGCGAAGTCCTGGCCTGCGGCGCTGCGGCCCCGCACGCCCATCTGGCACATGCCGACTCCGTGCCCGAATCCCTTTCCGGTCAGGATCCATTCCTGCTTTTTATGTTCTATCCTGAAGAACGAGGACGGAAGTATGGAGCCGGATTTCTTGAACAGCCAGCGGACCTTGTCGCCCCGCACTTCGAAACTTCCCTTGTCCGTCTCGACGACGAGCGTGAGGATTCTTCCGCTTGCGAGCGTGTCCTTGATGGCGATATTCTTGATTTTCTTGAAGTCGGGAACTTTCGCTTTCGCCTCTTTCCCGTTCTTCTTTACGAGCGATTCCAGTTCCTTGTCGTCGAACTTGCGTTCCCACTTGCTGTAGCTCGATTCGCTGCACCACGGCGTTCCGTCTTTGCGCAGGTCGGGCCTACTTTGCAGGTAGGGCAGGTTGGGGCGTTCCCAGGTGGCGAGCGTCTCGGTTTCGCCTCCGCAGGTGGAATGGTAGTAGGCGATGATGAACTGCCCGCCGTACGTCATCACGATGCCGCGAGTCGCCTTTACGGCGCTGTCGGTGAGGGGCGTGGCGCTTGCGAGTCCCTTGTAGACCTGGTCCTTGGTGTCGGCGTACACATCGAATCCCATGGATTCGCGGCTGCCGAAGTGCTTGTAGGCGTAAGTGCGTGCGGCGATGGCCTGCGATTCGAGGGCGCTGAACCTGCTGTTGTCGAGCTTGCCGATTTCGTAGGGGACGACTCCGCGCAGGTAGTCTTCCACGTCGACGATGTTCACCGCGTTCACGAGCCCCTTGTTTGCGCTCACGTAGAAGTGTCCCGGATAGCACGAGGTGGAAAGTTTGCGGAGGGTCGGCGCGATGGAAACACATTTCCCCTCGCCGTGAATTTCCTTGTGGTCGAGCGTGGCGGAGTTTTCCTTGCCCTGGAACTTCACCTTGTTGCCCGCCGCCGTCATGTGGATGGTCTCGCCTTCGAGTTTCAGGTAGAGTTCCTTCACGCCGATAAACACGCCTACTTGCAGGGGGCGGTTCAATTCTTCGGGAATTTTCTTCGGGACGATAGCTTTGCTGCCCTGCTGCCTGGGGGGATTGGACGAGGGCTGTTCCGTCTTTGATTCCGAAAGCGTTGTCGCTTCGATGGGTGCGAAGTTTACGGGGGCGTCGTAATCGGATTGCTCCGGCACATTTTTTGCCGACACGTCATTAGGCGCATCTTTAGCAACATCTTTAGACGCATCCTTAGACACGTCTTTAACTGCTTCTTTAGCTGGTAACTCTTCTAGCGTTGCGCTTTCTTTTATCGCGTCGCTGGTCGGTTCGGTTGCAGCCTGGGGCGGCTCCGGCAAATCCGGCAGCTCGAAATCATCGGCGAAAGTTATCGCCGAGAATGCGAACAGGCAGAACCAGAAGAGTTTTGAACGAGCGATAATCAACCTGCAATTCTAGTAACTAGTGACTAACAACTGCGGCGAAGCCGCCCTATCTCTTCTTCAGCTTGGCTTGGGTTTCCTTCGCCATCTTGCGGAGCTTGGACTGGTTCAGCGTGCGGTCGGCGGTAGAAATCTTGTCGACAAACAGGTCACCGTTCAGGTGGTCCGTTTCGTGCTGGATGCAGCGTGCGAAGAGGCCTTCGCAGTTGTGGATTTCTTGCGGTTCGCCGTTGATGTCGAAGAATCGCACGCAAACCTTGTCCGGGCGGACGACGTTGCAGAAAATATCCGGGAGCGAGAGGCAGCCTTCGTCGTAGTCCGTGGGCTTTGCGTCTTCTTCTGCTTCCCATTCCGGGTTGAACATGATATAGGGGCGCGGATCCTCTTCACCGGGGATGGCCGTGTCGATGACGACCAGGCGGATGTTCCTGCCGATTTGCGGGGCGGCGAGGCCGCACCCGGGTGCGTCGTACATGGTTTCGAGCATGTCCTGTGCCAACTGGCGCAGTTCCGGGGTAATCTCGGTAATCGGCTCGCACTTCTTGCGGAGCACCGGGTCACCGTAAATGCGGATAGGGAGGATCGCCATTTATCTCGTTCCTTGTCGCGGATTACTTCTTTTCTTCGGTCTTTTCTTCGGCGTTCATCACGCGGACGATGGCGGACTTGTCGAAGTCGATGAAGGTGGTGGAACCCGTGCGGACGGTGATGATGTTCGAATTGTCTTCGATGGAGGTGATGGTACCGATGATGCCGGCCGTGGTGATGATCTTGTCACCCTTCTTGAGGGCCTTGCGCATTTCTTCCATCTTCTTCCTTTCCTTGCTCTGCGGGCGGATGAAGAAGAGCCACATCACGACGAACAGGAGGATAATGGGGAGGAAGCTCATGACGCCACCGCCCTGCTGGTCGGCCGGAGCGGCTTCCTGGGCGAATGCGGCGATGGAGGAAAGGGTCACGAGGAGTGCGGAAAGTTTCATATTAAGCCTTGTTTTAAGGTGAATTTTTGTTACGGGGTAAATATAGAAAAAGAGTTTCTAGTTCTAAGTTCCGAGTTCCTAGTATCGTGGATTTCAAGAGGCTTCTTGATGCTAGAAATTCTAGTAACTAATAACTAGTAACTGTAAACTAGCGCCTTCGGCGCTATACCAGCTTCTTGTCGAGCAGCGGGAAGATGCGATTGAGTTCGAGCAGGTCGATGACGTGGTAGAAATCCGCAGTGAACGAATCGGTGTCGTCGAGTACGGGGGACTGTCTGCCTGCGGGAGTGGCCTCGAGAATTCCGCTTGCGATGAGCGGCGCAATGATGCGTCGCGTGAGGGTGCCGCCGTGCATCGCCTTCTTGGCTTCTGCCTTCAGCATTTCGGTGGGGACGGTCGCCTTGTTGCCGCGGATGGAAATGCCGTTCTCCTTGACCGCCTTCACGAACGCCGTGAGCACGAGCTGTTCGGTGATGGAAAGGATGTCCGGTGATACCTGCTTGTTGAGCGCACGGTAACGGAGCGCCTCGTACAGGAGCGGAATAATCTGCAGGTTCGGCACGCGGACGGTCTCGCCTTCGATTTTCAGAATGTCGAATTCCTCGAGCAGTTGCAGGAGTCTCTCGGTTTCGGAAAACTCGGTGTTGTTCAGCACGAGCATCTTCTTCTGGAGGGTGGCGAGCGCTATGTTGTCTGAACCGCTCGCGACGAGGTGCTTGCTGAACAGGAAAAGCAGTGCGGGGAGCGCCTGCACGATCTTGCTCTTCTTCAGGTTCTCTTCGGCGATGTGGCAATGATTGGCGAGGAAGGAAAGCGTGGACTGGAACCAGCCCGGCTTGTGCTCGAGTTCCCGCTGGAGCGCCTTCTGCTCGATGAACAGGACTTCGCTGTTCTCCGCCGCGCGCAGCGTGTATTCCCTGGGTTTGCTTTCGAGCAGGCAGAATTCACCGATGATGGAACCGGGCCCGAAGTTGCGCCAGTGCCTCTGTCGCAGTTGCTTGGACATGCCGACCAGCATGCCCGACTTGACGATGACGAGGCTTGTGCCCTTGTCACCTTCGAGGAACAGGTATTCGCCTTCCTTGACGAACATCAGACCGCCCCCCTCAGGTTGGAATCGTAGCGTATCGCCGTCAGGTAGTATTCGATTCTTTCCATGTCCACGTGGAACTTGTTCGAAAGCCCCTGCTTGAAGCATCCGAGATCCTGCAGCGTAATCCACTGCGCGACGTCGATGGGCAGCTCCCTATCGTTGAGGAGGCGTATCCATTCGGGCGCTTCCATCTCGACGCCTTTCTTGATCGTGGTGAGGTGCACCAGGATGCGCTTCTGCGGGAGGCTAAGGCGGAGCGGTTCCCATACGAGCCCTTCTTCGCGGGCGTAGAGGTAGTCCGAGAATATCTGCATGAGCGTCGCGTTGTGGACCTGCATCAGCAGTTCTTCGCCGTTCTTGGAGAGCCCGATGAAGCGGCGACGCAAAAGCGACTTGAGGTCGGCCTTGATGGTCACCGGCGGGATGCGCGTAAGCCAGTTGAATTCGCGGATGAGCGTGTCGACCGGGTACTTGGTGCCCGATTCGAGATGCGCGCAGTATTCCGCGAGGCTCATCAGCGTGTTCTCCACGGGAGTCCGGTGTGCGGATTCCTTCAGGAGGCGCGTGTTCTGGGAAAGGTTCTTGAGGGTCGCGAGCAGCCAGATGGGGATGTTCTTCAGCTCGGATTCCAGGCAGTCCTCGGAAATAATGGTGACCGAGGAGTCCTCGGTTGCCTCGAGGGTGTAGCGGAACGGTTCGTTTTCGAAGAGGGAGGCCACGCCGACGATGTTGCCCGCGTGCATGCGGAACTTGATTTCGCGGCTGTCGTGGGATTTGTCCACGGCCACGAGTTCGCCTTCATCCAGGATGACCAGTTCGCGGTTGCCGGAGTCCGGAGAGTATACAACAAAACCCGCCTTCACGCGGAGGCGCGTGGGCGGGATAATCTGCTGTCGGGAATTCCCCGTGTTCATCGGGAAAAGACCCATTGAAGCCTGATTAGGCTTCGCGTTCTTCGATACGGGCAGCCTTGCCGCGGAGGTTGCGCATGTAGTAGATGCGAGACTGGCGGACCTTACCGGCGCGGTCGAGAACGATGGAATCGATACGGGGGCTGTTCACCGGGAAGATGCGTTCAACGGCAACGGAGCCGGACATCTTGCGGACGGTGAGGGTCTTGGAAACGCCCGAGTTCTTGAGCTGGATGACAACACCCTTGAACGGCTGGATACGTTCCTTGGTGCCTTCAATGACCTTGACGTTGACAGTGACGGTGTCGCCAGCGCGGAAGGCCGGCACATCGGACTTCACGTTTTCGCTATGGATTGCTTCGATGTTCAGGGACATAATGTGTACCTCTTAATTATTTGTCGCCAAATTTAGCATTTAATTTGATTTTTTCAAGGATGTCGGGGCGTCTTTCCTGCGTTCTTTTCAGGGATTCCTGCTTCCGCCATTCAGAAATGTTCTTATGATGGCCCGAAAGGAGCACTTCGGGCACCTTTTTGCCCTCGAATTCCTCCGGACGGGTGTAGACCGGCCATCCCAGTACGCCCTGGGCGAACGAGTCGGTATCGCCGCTTTCGCGGTTCCCGAGGGCGCCGTCGATGAGCCTCACTACCGCATCGGTCACCAGCATGGCGGGCAATTCGCCGCCGCTGACCACGAAATCGCCTATGGAAATCTCCATATCGACCTCGGTCTGGCGGATGCGGTCGTCGATGCCCTTGTAGTGCCCGCACACGAGCACCAGGTGGCTTTCGTGCGAGAGTTCTTCCGCGATCTTGTGCGTAAAGGGCACGCCGTCTGCCGTGAGGTAGATGACCTTGCCTCCGTCCTGCTTCACGCCCGTGCTGCGGATGGCGGCGGCGAGCGGTTCGGGCCGGAGCACCATGCCCGGTTCGCCCCCGTAGGGCACGTCGTCCACCTGGCCGTAGTCGTTTATCGCGAAGTCGCGGAGGTAGACGGTGTTGAATTCCAGGAGCCCTTTCGCCTGTGCGCGCCCCATGATGGATTGCTTCATCGGGGTGAACATCTCGGGGAATATGGTGATGCAGTCGATGACCATCGCGCTAGCCCTCCGCCTTCGCCTCGGAACTGTGGTCCTCGGGGCAGAGCGCCTTCAGGTAGGCCGCGTCGCAAACGATGAACTCGCCTTCGTCGTCGATATCGAGCACGCAGTCGTCAATCCACGGGGCGAAGACCGGCTTCTTGCTGAATTCGGACTGGAACTCCTCGTCGAACCTGATATTGAACGCGTTGACCGTCGGGAGTTCTTCTACGGAGAGAACCTCGCCGATGTCGCGGCCGTCTTCCGTATGGACGCGGAAGCCTTCCAGGTCGTCGATGTAGTACTCGCCCTCGGGGAGCGGGAGCCTCTCGGATTCAGGAATCATCACGTCGCCGTTCACGAAATGCACGAGCGATTCGGGTGTGTCGTAGCCCTCGAACTTGAGGAGCCAGATGTCGTTCGCCTGTTTCGAGTCCTCGATACGCAGGTCCAGTTCCTCGCCGTTCGTCTTCTTCAGGCGCACGTCCTTGAGGCTCTTGTGGCGCGTGAGGTCGTGAGTCAGGGGCATCGCCTTGATGTACCCTTTCACGCCATGCGTGCGCATGAGCTGGCAGACGGTTATGTATTCCTGGGAGTCGGACATTTCTGGTAGGCGGTAGGAATCGGTTGGTGGATGTAAAGGCTACGGGTTTGCGGTTGCTTTGCGGGATAAAAAAAGTCCCGTGCGCGGGGCACAGGACTTTTTAAAAGCGCATGATTAGGCTTCGGCAGGAGCCTCGGCCGGAGCTTCGGCGGCAGCAGCAGCTTCAGCAGCTGCGGCTTCCTTGGCGGCCTTTTCGGCTTCGATCTTGGCGAGGGCCTTGGGGCCGAGCTTCACGGCCTTCTTCTTTTCGGCACGCGGAGTAGCGGTCTTGCCTTCGATAGAACGGCCGGCCTTGATCTCGTGGAACAAGTCGAGGATGCCGACCTGCTTCAGGAGGTTGCGGACGGTGTCAGACGGCTGGGCGCCGACGGAGAGCCACTTGAGAACCTTTTCCTGGTCGAAACGGATTTCGGCCTTCTTCATGTTCGGGTTGTAGAAACCGACCTGTTCGATAAAGCTGTCGTCACGAGCCTTGCGGTTGTCGATGACGATGGCGCGGTAGATCGGGTTGTGGCGCTTGCCGAAGCGAGCGAGACGGATAACAGTTGCCATTTTAACCTCTTTTGGGGTTCCCGGAAACCGGGGGTTGTTGTTTTTTTGCGAAGGCAATATAGAAATAAACCTTTTGTGTGTAAAGGACGGAAATGTAAATTTTTCCGTCTTTTACATACAAATTAACACAAGAAATTGTAAAAATTGGCGATTTCTGATTAAAATCGCCAAAAATTCTCGTTTTTTGCCGAAGGCGTAGGACCCTGGTCCGAGGGCGTTTTCCCGCCTTAATCCTTGTTTTTCAGGATGGCCCGGAGCTCGTTTGCGGCTTTTTCGAGGTCGTCGTTCACGATGGTGAACTCGTATTTCCCCTGTGTTTTCGCGAATTCCATCTCTTTTTTCGCGTTGTGGAGGCGGGTCTGGATGACTTCTTCGGAGTCGGTGCCGCGTCCGCGGAGCCTGCGTTCGAGTTCTTCCTCGCTCGGCGGGAGGATGAGGATGCCGGTCGCCTCGGGGTAGACCTTGTCGAAGTTCACCTTGCCGAACACGTCGATGTCGAACAGGACGCGCTTGCCCTGGCGGAGCATGTCTTCCACGAAGAACTTGGGCGTGCCGTAGTAGTTCCCGTGCACCAGGTTGTATTCCACCAGCGCATCGTCCTTGATCATCTGCTCGAACTCTTCCTTCGTCTTGAAGAAGTAGTGCACGCCGTCGATTTCGCCCTCGCGGGGCTTGCGCGTGGTTGCCGAGATGGAATATACGATGTCCGGGAATTCGCCGATGACCTTGTCCTTGAGGGTGGTCTTGCCTGCGCCGCTAGCGGCGCTCATCACGAAAAGCTTGTTTCTCATGTGGCAAAATGTAGTTAAATTTGGGGCATGTTTTGCAACAGGATTCTCGGAACCACACATCATGGTACATACAAGAAGGTCGTCGATGTCCCGCTTCTGCGCGAGGAACTCACGGCCCGTTCGGTACGCTGCATTGCACGTGACGGCGTGGAAATTGAAATAGAACTGTACGAGGACCTGCAGGAAGGCGACATCGTGGCGGAGACGGAACAGAACGTCTATGCCATCAAGGTGTTCGTGCCGAAGAAGCAGCACGAGGCGGAAGTCCCGCGCATGAACAAGAGCTACCTCTAATAGCCGGATGAGTGTCCCGCTATTTTTCGATGCTCAGGCTTTCGCTTACGCTGATTTTTTCTTTGCCGAGCAGTTTGTACAGCTTGCAGCGGAATAGCGGGATGGCGACGATGACGCCCGTGGTGACAATCGCGATGGAAAGGTAGGCGGTGCCCGGCTTGTTGATGGAGGCCCGGAACAGCAGGCGCATCACGAGCAGGATGTACCAGTGGACGGCGAGAATCACGAGCGCGTTGCGCGAGATGTTGCGGAGGATTCCCTTGACTATTCGAAGCGGCAGGATGTCGGGAATCCGGTCTACGGCGATAAAGGCGGTCAAAAGCCCGATGATGCCGAATGCGGAACTTGCAAGGAACAGGGGCAGGCTTTTGCCGAGGTCGTTGTTCATGATGCTGAAGTTCGGGTCCGGAATTTCGGTGGCCGCGTAGAGGATGAACGACGTGGCGGATGTGGCTACGACGAGGCTCCAGGGAATGCGGTTTTTACCTTTGTTGCAGAGGCGCTTCTGGATGATTCCCTTGCTGATGTAACCGCTGGCGAAGAAGAACAGCACGGTGAGGTCGCGCTCGATTCCAAACGGCAGCCGGATGTGGTGCCTGTACAGGAGCCAGCCTCCCGCGAGGCTTGCGATTGCGGTAATGGCGATGATTATCTTGCTTGCCGTCTCGTCGTCCGCTTTTGCCTTTCCGGACTTGTTGCGGCGATGCTTGCTTGAAATCTGCGAAATGGCGTTTGCAAAACCCTGTACCCCGTAAAATATCAGGCTCACCGAATAAAGCGTGAACACGAACCACAGCGGGCCCGACCCGATGGAGGATTTCCCCGCCACGAAAATCTTTGCGAGGTTCCAGTAGATGTAGTCCCACACGCTTGCGATATGCGGGTGGATGTTCATGATGGTCATGCGCGGCGCCTTCGGGAACAAAGCGAAATTGTAGAGCACCGGGTCTAGCGCAAGGAACAGCAGCGAAAGCAGGATGTAGGGGACAAGCAGGACGCGCGTCTTGTGGATAAAGTAGCTCTTGAAATCGCTGAAGCGCCGTGTGCTGAAAAGCATTCCCGAAATGAAGAAGAAGGCCGACATGCGCATCGCGCTCAGGTGGATCATGTTCATGTGCGCCTGCGGGAACGCCTGCTCCACATGGAAGAGGCACACGAGCAAAAGGACGAATCCCTTGAACTCGTCTATCCACCCAATTCTTGCAGTCCCGTTGCCCATTCCTACCCGCTTGTCATCCCGGCTAGAGCCTATCCCAGACTTGTTCCGGGGGCATCACCGATTAATACCATCTCCTCTCATCCCCAATCGTCGTCATGGGTCCGTGTCCGGGGAATACGACCGTCTCTTTCGGAAGCGAAAGCAGTTTGCTCTTGATTCCGCTGACGAGGGCTTCTTCGTCCCCGCCGAACAAATCGCTGCGCCCGCGGCTGCCTGCGAACAGGATGTCACCCGGGAACAGCAGGGGAGGAACATCCTTTTGCCCGTTGACTTCGCCCGGGTTTTCGCAGTAAAACGCGATGCCGCCGGGAGAGTGCCCTGCGATGTGGAAAACCTGCAACTTGATGCCCGGAACCTCGACGGCATCGCCCTCGGCAAGGTAGTTGCCGAGCCTGGGCGAATGTTCCCGCATCGGGAGCCCGAACATGTCGCTCTGTTCCTCTTGCAAATCGAGCAGGAAGGCGTCTTCTTCGTGAGCTTCGGGCTGCACGCCATACTTGCGGGCGACAAAGGCGTTGCCCAGCACGTGATCCAGGTGCAGGTGCGTGTTCAGGAGCCGACGCACGGTCAAGCCGTTCTTCTCGATGTAACGGGCGAGGGCTTCCTCTTCCTGCTCGTCCGAGACGCTCGGGTCAATCAGGATTGCATCGCCGTTATCGTTGCTCAGCACAAAGCAGTTCACGCCGAAGGGGTTCACGACAAATTGCTTGATAACCATACAAGACAATATAGAAATGTTCCTTTTTTCAGGCGGAAGGCAAACCTTACATACCACAAGAGAAAAAGCCTAAAAACTTAATGTTTTAGGCTTCAGAAAGAATGATTTTTACATACTAAAACCTGCGAAAATGCGGTTTGGTATGTAACCCCTTTGTTTAATGCATTTTGATTGCGAACAAAGTAGTTGTTACGCCTTGATTTCCCAGGTCGAGCCTTCCTTAGAGTCCTTGATGACCACGTTCATCGCGGCGAGTTCGTCGCGGATGCGGTCGCTCTCGGCCCAGTTCTTGTTGGCGCGGGCTTCCTTGCGGGCGGCAATCAGGGCTTCGATCTTGGCGGTGTCGATGCCGTCGCCCACGCCCTTCTTCGCATATTCTTCGCGCGGCTGGTCGAGCTTCAATCCGAAGATCTTGTCGAAGTCGGCGACCAGGGCGGCCTTCTCGCCGTCGTCGATATCGCTCTTGAGCATCGTGTTCATGATGCCGAGTGCACGCGGCATGTTCAGGTCGTCGCCGATGGCGTCCTTGAATTCGTTCTGGAATGCCTTGGCGGCATCGCTTTCGATAGCGGTAGCCTTGCCGATCAGCGGGTCCGTCTTCTTGTGCAAGCTCTTGAGGCCTTCCTTGGCACCTTCCAGAGCTTCCCACGTGAAGTTCAGGTAGTTGCGGTAGTGGCTGCCGATGGCGAAGAAGCGGTAGTCGAGCGGGTTGAAGCCGCGGTCCATCAGGAGCGAGACCGTCAGGAACTCGCCGCTGGACTTGCTCATCTTGCCAAACTTTTGTTCGGTGGTGCCGTCTTCGAGCTTTTCTTCGCTAGCGGTGCGGAGGAACTCGCCGTGCATCCAGAAGCGGGCGAACGGGACGCCGTTGGCGCATTCGCTCTGGGCGATTTCGTTCGTGTGGTGCACGCGGATGTGGTCGGTACCGCCGCAGTGGATGTCGAGCGTGGGGCCGTTGTACTTCATGGCCATGGCGGAGCATTCGATGTGCCAGCCGGGGAAGCCGACACCCCACGGGCTATCCCATTCCATGGCGCGCTTCTTGTCCTTCGGGCTGAACTTCCACAGTGCGAAGTCGGTGGCGTTGTGCTTCTCGCCCATGTCGATGCGGCTGCCCTTGCGGAGGTTTTCCACGTCGAGGCGGGCGAAGTCGGCATAGCGCGGGAACTTGAGGCTGTCGAAGTAGATGCCGTCGGATGTGCGGTAGGTGTAGCCCTTTTCTTCGAGGGTCTTCACCAGTTCAATCTGTTCCTGGATGTGCTGCGTGGCAGGCGTCCAGCGGGTCGGTTCCTGGATGTTCAGGCGGTGCCAGTCGGCCATGAAGGCGTCGGTGTAGAACTTCGCGATGTCCCAGACGGACTTGCCTTCGCGGGCGGCTCCCTTTTCCATCTTGTCGTCGCCGGAGTCGGCGTCGCTCGTGAGGTGGCCCACGTCGGTGATGTTCACGATGTGGTTCACCTTGTAGCCGTAGTAGTTCAGCGTACGGACCAGGAAGTCTTCAAAAATGTAGGTGCGGAGGTTGCCGATGTGGGCGAAATGGTACACCGTCGGGCCACAACAGTACATGCGCACGGCGGGGACGCCTTCCGGGAGAGTGAATACTTCTTTCTTGCGCGATGCGGTGTTGTAGAACTGTAGAGCCATTTTTGCCTCCGGTTAAATCAGCGCGACCTGCGCCGAACGCGGCCAAATATAAAAAAAGGCGAGAGTCGTGACAACGGCACTTGTGCCGATTGGTATGACCGAGCCTAGCTATATGCGTTCCGGAGGGCGCCAATATAAAAAAAGTGAGCAAGGCGAGTAATGCGCGAAAACTTCTTACCTGCATTTTGGGGTTGTCGGTTCGGATGCCATAATTTTTTCATCCATCCGTATGGTCCCTGGCGAATTTTAGTTTGTATGATAAAACGCAGTACAATGTGAAAAAAGATTTTTACAGAAAGAACGGCAATCTGCAAGTTTTGGAACGTAGAGTAACGGGCGGAACGAAAACTCCCGATTTTTCGAGCAATGATGTTTTTTAGTTCAACGGATTTTACCAAAAAAATGCCTGAAAAAAAGGAATAGAAATTATATTGTTATCAAATGGAGTGTGATTTATGAAGATAATCAAATTATCTGTATTTACCGTATCTGCAGTTTTGGGCCTTGTCGCCTGTTCTGAAGAGGGTAATCCGGTTGCAGATTCTGGCAGCGAGGCTTTTCTTCCTACGGAATCCAGCAGTGCTATCATCCAATTCCCTGTGGAATCCAGCAGCTCGTTTATGTTTCCTGTGGACCAGAGCAGTTCGACTGTGCTTCCCGTGGAATCCAGCAGTTCGCTTGTGTTCCCTGGTCTTTCCAGCAGCTCGACCATAACCCCCCCCGTGTGGAGTTCTTCCAGTGAAGACGAAAACGACAACGAGGATGCGAGAACGCTCGATGGTTCCCAGATCCTTCTGAAGGTTTCTGGTACCACGGCCACCGTGGAAAATAACAACGGCTGTGTCGAGGTGGCGGACAAGGCTGCTACCATCACGTGCCCGGGCGCCTACTACGTGACGGGTGAATCTTCCGACTTCCAGGTGGTGGTGAACACCCCGGCGGCCGAGAAGGAAGGCAATACCGGCATCTACCTGCACAACGTGACGCTGAAGAGTTCCAATTCCCCCATCCTCGTGAAGAACGCCGACAAGGCGGTGATCCACCTGGTGAAGGGCACAACCAACGTCCTGGAAGACGGTAACGGCAGCCATGCGTTTACGAACGTCGGCGGGAAGCAGGATACGTCGAAGGCCGTGATCTACTCCAAGGACGACATGAACATCAAGGGTGCGGGCAAACTTACCGTTACGGCCAAGTTCAAGAACGGCATCCAGTCCACCAACGATCTCAAGATCAAGAACGGCGATATCACCGTTACGGCTCCGGAAAACGGCATCAAGGGCAAGGGCAGCCTCGAGATTTCGGGCGGCACCCTGAACATCACTGCTCAAAAAGGCGATGGTCTCGAAAGCGACGAATGCGTAGAAGAAAGAAAGGGAAATGAATTTGTATTCAAGGACACGGTGGCAAACAAGGGCATCGTGAAGATTACAGGCGGCAACATTACGATTAAGGCTGGCGATGACGGCGTCAGCGCTGCGAATTACGTTGTCGTGAACGATTCGACGGAAGCGTCTAAAATCAAGATTACGGCTACCGACAAGGGCCTCGCGGCTGAAAAATTCATCTATGTCAATGGCGGCGACATCAACATCAAAGCGGATGACGATGCCTTGCACACTCATTGGCGCGTTTACATGAACGACGGCAATGTCGAAATCAGCGCCAAGAAGAAAGGCATTCATGCGGATTCCGCTATTTATTTGAAGGGCTCGACGGTCAACGTCACTACGTCTTACGAAGCCATTGAAGCCTATGAGATTTTCGCTGAAGGCGGTGTGACCTCCGTGTTTGCGACCAACGATGGCTGGAACGCTGCAGGCGGTCCCAAGAACCCCAACAGTTCCATGGCCATGTTCAGTGAAAGCAGTGGCAATATCGTCATTAG
>NZ_JAFZKX010000101.1 GCF_017551775.1 Fibrobacter sp.
CTCCGGGGGACCTTTGCAGCGGGAAGAGCGAGATTCGAACTCGCGATAGGATTAAGTCCTATACGTCCTTAGCAGGGACGCGCCTTCGGCCAACTCGGCCATCTTCCCATCTTGGGGACACTAATTTTACTTAATTTTGGCTTTTTTTTCAAGGGGTCGACAGCAAAAAATGCTAAATTCAAGCATATAAACAGACTCTGCGCAACCCGCAGGGCCCTTTTGGTGATTTTTATGGCAAACGCAAAAAGAAAACAAACGAAATCGGCCCCGACTCCCTTTCCGATAAAAGTTCTCAAGATATTGGCGGCTTTTGCGCTGGTCGGCATCATCTGCTGCATCCCCGCGTACATTTTCGTATTCAAAATCCTCCCCGAACGCGACCCCGACAACCAGTTCAACCGCGACACCATCCTGCAGGTGCTCTCCGGCGAGACCCGCGTGTACTACAACGACGGCAACGAACTGCTCGGAGCATTCTTCGACGCCAACCACCGCCTGTACGTGCCCTACGGCGACATCCCGAAGGACATCGTTAACGCGCTTATCGCCGCCGAAGACGCGGGCTACTGGAACCACAACGGGTTCAGCATGCAGGGATTCCTCCGCGCGATGCTCGCAAACATCAAGAGCGGCCACATGCGCCAGGGCGGCTCCACGCTCACGCAGCAGACGGCCAAGAACGTGCTCGGGCGCGAAGAACGCAGCATCAAGGCGAAGTGGAAGGAACTCATCAACGCGCTGCGCCTCGAAAAGCACTTCAGCAAGGAAGACATCCTGGAATTCTACCTGAACCAGTTCCACGTATCGGGAACGGGCAAGGGCGTGGCCATCGCGGCCCAGTACTTCTTCGACAAGGAACTCAAGGACCTCTCGCTCGCCGAATGCGCATTCATCGCAGGCTCGGTGAAGGGCCCGTTCAACTACGACCCGTTCATCCAGCGCACCGAGGAACGCAAGGAAAAGGCGCTCAAGCGCGGTGAAGAACGCCTGCGCTACGTGCTCGGCCGCATGGTCGATGAAGGCTATATCGACCAGGAACAGATGAACGACGCGCTTTCCGAACCGCTGCACTTCAAGCACGGCAACTTCCGCTTCAGCGTGTCGACGACGCTCGAAAGGATCGACGAGAAGCTCTCCAGCGAATTCTACCAGAAGCTCTTCGAACAGCACGACATCAGCGACTGGCGCAAGGCCCAGCTCGAAATCGTGACCACCCTCGACGCGAGGAGCCAGGACGCGGCCAAGCGCGCCCTCCAGAACAACATCAGCAACCTCCAGATGCAGCTCGGCGGATTCGTGCTCCCGAAGGCGCAGTACGCGAACAAGGCGGTGAGCGCCCGCAAGGGTGACTACCTCTACGGCGCGGTCGACACGGTAATCCACAGCGAGAAGGGCGAACTCAAGGCGCTGCGCCTCTCCTTCGGGCAGCTGAAGGGCGAAGTGGGCGAACAGTCGCTCAAGGAATTCGGCAAGCAGGTCGGCAAGGACCCCGCCGCCGTACTCGGGAACCAGATGAAGAAGGGCGCCATCCTCCTGGTGAGCATCCTCGACGAGAAAAAGGTGAACGGATTCATCCCGTGCAAGATCGAGACGGAACCCGTACTCCAGGGCGGTCTCGTGGCCATAAGGAACGGCAAGGTCGTCGCATCGCAGGGCGGCTTCCACAATACGGACTTCGACCGCAGCTTCAAGGCTCTCCGCCAGCTCGGTTCCAGCTGGAAGCCCATCCTTTACGCGCTCGCGCTCAAGCACAAGTGGAACTACATGAACATCCTCGAGAACGACTTCAACGTGTTCCAACACGTGAACCAGTTCTACTACCCGCGACCGGACCACAAGAACAAGGGCGACCTCGTGAGCATCGCGTGGGCGGCGACGCGTTCCGAAAACATCGCAAGCATCTGGCTTTTGGACCACCTGCTCGACAAGCTCTCGCAAGAAGAATTCAATTCCGTCGCGCAGGAGAACGGGTTCGCCCGCAACAGCGACGAAGACAGCAAGGCATACTTCGAGAGGCTGCGCGACAAGTTCGGCCTCACCATGAAGGAAGGCGTAAAGCGCGAAATCGAGTTCACGAGGGCGCAATACGCGCTCGCCGCGCAGTACGAATCCGAAGAGAAGTACGAACGCGCCATCGACGTGCTGGACCTGCGCGTCGGCACCTACAACGACATCGCGATGAAGCAGGCGAAAAAAGACGAGAAGACGCGCGCTTTCGTCGGGCACAACTTCAAGAACTATTCCGAAATCCTCCACAAGCGCGAAGTGCAGGAACTCGACCCGGACCTCTCCGAAGCGCTCCCGCCGCTCGATTCGGTGAAGCTGTTCCGCAACTTCACGCTGGGCGACGTGAAACGCCTCACCGTGATGATGGCGCAGGTCGACCCCGAAAGCGACTACCTCGACGAGACGCACCTGCGTTACTGGCCGGATTTCCGCCGCTCGCTCGCCATGGCGGAGTACGCGCGGTTCGCACATGAAATCGGCATCAACCAGAAACTGCAGAAAGTGTTCAGCATGCCGCTCGGCGTAAACGAGATTACGCTCGCCGAAATCAGCACCGCCTACCAGTCCATCCTCACGGGCAAGGTGTTCAAGTGCAAGGACGGCGAATGGAACGAACCGTGCTTCATCAAGGAAATCAAAAAAGACGGACAGTCCATCTTCAAGAACTCCGTGGAATCGAAGGTCATCCTCGATTCTCTCATCACCTCGCAGATGGGCGCCATGCTGCGCTCTGTGTTCGTGAACGGTACCGCGCGCAGCCAGGTGAACGCGCTTACCGTCGTCAGTTCCGACAAGAGCACCAGCCTGCGCTACCCGGCGCTCGGCAAGACGGGTACCACGAACGACTACAGGAACGTGGCGTTCCTGGGCGCCATCCCGACGTACGTTTCCGAAAAGGAAGGCATCGCGCTCGATTCCGTGGTGGCCATCGGAAGCTACGTGGGCTTCGACAACAACAAGCCGCTCCGTTCGGGCAGGACGCGCATAGCGGGCGCCTCGGGCGGCCTTCCGCAGTGGGCCGCATTCGCGAAGGAAGAAATTGAAATCCTCGGGACTCCGGAATACATCGACTTCTTCGACATCTCGATGCTTGCCGAAGGCGAAGTCCCGCTCCACCTCGCGAACGAACGCGGGCAGATTACCGTCGACCCGATGTCGGGCTTCTACATCGCGGACGCATCGCAGGGAAGGCCGTTGCCGTACATCGAGGCACCGGGCTTCGTGCCCCCGCAGGTGCAGGAGAAGGCGGCAGAAACGATTGCGACGGAAGGCATCATGACGAGCATGCCCATCCCGAACGCGGCAAACGGCACGCTTGAAAACGGCGAAGCGCCTTCCGCTCAGGCAGGCACGCAGGCCGCAGAAGCCGCACCCGCAGGCAGCGAGCAGGCAGCCGCAACGCAGAATGCAGAACAGGCAGGCACGACCGCCGATGCACCCAGCGCCCAGGCGGCACCTACCGCGCCCGCAGCGGCACCGGCCACAACGACACCCGCACCTGCCGAACCGAAGGCAGCGGCGATGCCCAAGGACGACGACTGGGATCTGCCTGCCGGAATGGACGGCGGCGCATTCGTGCCCATCGAGGCGGAATAACGCTCGCGTCTTCCTGAGCTAGGGAAATTCAAAAGTCAAGAAAGCAGAAGAACTGAATATGAACATGAAATTCTTGAACAAGACCCTTCTGATGGCGGCGGCAACGTTCGCGCTCGCCGCATGTGCGGGGAACGCTCCCGCCCCCGCGACCGACGTGCAGCCAGAGGCTAGCGCACCGGCAAGCGACGCGGGCACGGCCCCCGAACAATCGGGCGACGCAACCCAGCCCCAAAAGCAGGATGCCGCACCGGCCGAACCCCAGGCAACCTCCGACAACCAGGCGGTCGCCTTCGACTCGCAGCCGCTCGATTCCTACCGCCTGAATACGCCCGACAACATCCCCGTCGCCAATACGGATACGATTCCCACGACCGAGCAGCCGGTTCCCGCACGCACGCGGGCGCCCGACCCCTACACCGCCTTCCCGGCGCTCGCCGCCCAGGTATTCGCCTACGCCGATTCGCTGTACGCGGCCGGCCTCACCGATTCCGCAAGCGCCTATCTCGAACGCTTCCGCATCATCAAGCCGCTCTGGAGCACGTGGGTAGCCCGCGTCGATTCCCTGCTGAACATGTTCGGCAAGTTCCGCGCCGAAAAGGCCAAGGCGTTCGAACCGCTCGTTTTGCAGATTCAGAACATGATCCGCGCGCAGTCCGCCTACAGCATGGTGGCAGAAACCGCTGACAGCCTCATGGCGCTCGCCCCGGGCGATTCGCTCGTAAGGTGGGCCCAGCAGCAGAAGGCCACCGCCTACAAGATTACGCTTACCAAGGCCAAGAAGGAATACGCCTCCATCAAGGCGCTCGCCGACGACCAGGCGCAATTCTCCGAGGCGCTCAACAAGGCGAACGCATTCCTGCTCCGCTACCGCGATTTTGAAAACGACCTGCATATCCAGGCGCTCATCGACTACATCGCGGGCCTTTCCGCCGCGAACGATTCCGAAGCAGCCAAATACTGGGAATCGCACGACCCCGCCGAGGCGCTCGCGAAGGCCGATGAACTCATAAAGAATTCCAAGTACGCCAAAGCGAAGGAAATCCTGAACAAGCTGAAATCCAGCAAGCTCCGCAAGGAAGCGAACGAAAAGTACCAGGAACTGGCCAACACCTTCTGCAACGCTCAGCGCAAAGCGACATCGCAAATCTTCACGAAGGCGCAAAAGCAGAAGGATGACGCCAAGAAAAAGAAACTGCTGCAAGACGCCATCGCCCCGCTCGACAAGTGCCTCGGCGAATATCCGGAATACGGGCAAAAGCAGAAGGTGCTCGACAACAAGCAGTTCCTCGAAAAGGAAATCGCGAAATGATAGACGCCACGTGGTGGGCGTATGCGCAGTATCCCGCCTTCTTTATTCTCGGCGCCATCGTAAGCCTCATCAACAGCATCGCGGGCGGCGGTTCCACGCTTAGCCTGCCCATCATGATTTTCCTCGGCATGCCCGCGACCGTCGCGAACGGCACCAACCGAATCGGGCTTATCATCGGGAACTGCAGCAGCGCCTTCAACCTGATGAAGCACGGCTACCTCAACAAGAAAATCTTCTTGCAGTTGCTTATCCCCACCATCGTCGGGACGTGCATCGGCGTGTGCTTTCTCGTCCACATCGGCGACCGCGCCTTCCAAGCGATACTCGCCTGCGTCATCTGTCTCGTGGTCGTGATGAGCAACCTGCGCAAGGACATCCTCGGCAAGCCCCCTGCAACCCCGCCTGAAAAACTCACGTGGAAAGGTGCCGTCGGGTTCGCGATGATTTCTATATACGGCTGCATCGTGCAGGTGGGCGTGGGCTTCGTACAAATCTTTGCACTCACGCGCTACACCGGGCTTGAACCCATCCGCGTGAACGCCCTCAAGAACGCACTCACCAACGTGTTCCTACTCGTGAGCACCACGGCACTCGGCATCGCGGGCAAAATCAACTGGCCCATCGCCATCGTGATGGCCGCGGGCGCATGGCTCGGCGGCTACTGCGGCAGCTTTTTGCAGCGCAAAAAAGGCAACAAGTTCATCCAACATTTCGTGAGCGCGACAAGCATCGCGATGGCCATCTACCTTGTGGTCGACCTCATCGTCGAGTAAGCAGAATATCGGTAAACAAAAGCCCCAGTTATAACTAGAACGAAATGTCTTTCTTTTGTGAGCAAACAGAGCTATTTGTATAACTAAAAGGGCCCAATACATACCTCGAAACATCCATTTCCAATGGGCAATCCTTACACCATTCTTTTTTTTCTACATAGAAGAACATCTTCACATCTTTATTCAGCCCATTCAGAACTATAAGAGAGTCGGTAACAGAAATTTCGTATGAAGTTCCCCAAGTTGATCTTGCACTTTCAAAATCTTTCGATATATTCAGGCTGTCGTAGCGCATTTGGGTGTAATATTTAGAATTGCAGAAGGATACCTGAAATACATTATTTTCCTTCAGATATATATCTGGTTTGACTATGCATTTCCCATCAGAATCACACAGCTCTATATCGGACGGGTTCTGTAACGAATATGATGCGGTGTCAGGACGGCCTTTTAACAATGAAGTACATCGTTTATCTGTTTTAGCGTACCTATGCCATTCCGACTCAGGAATGTTTTGAGATACTAACCATCCCATTTTAGAAACTAGATCTGAACAAGCGTCTGATGTAGTATGCAGTTCGGCTGTAGAGCCATCAATAAGGACGACTTTATTCACGAAATACCTATAGCCGTAATTTGGAACGGTGTCACCTTTTTCGCGATTAGAACAACCGCAAAAAATCAGGAAAAGACATATCGCAAGAAAAATTTTCCGCATAATCCCAGCACTCCAAACCTCTAGTTACTTTATAAATATACACAAAACTCAATGCAAATTTGCATAACAAAAAAGCGGCCCGTATCAACGAGTCGCTTTGAGAATTTATAATTCTTCCACGAAAATCTTTGCGCAGAAGTTTTCGGTCGGCGTGCAAGTCTGGTTAATGCGAACTAACGAATCGTCTCTGCAAAATTGCAGCAATCTCTAATTAAGCGCGGATGGTCTTACGTGAGCAACAAAGCCCCTGTTATTAAACAGGGGCGTGGTTACGACCTTTGTCCACTTAGCGCTTCAGCGCTTATGTGGACATGGCCACCTTTAGGTGGGAGTGAGCGCCTATCGGAGTAATTTAAATCCAGAATTAAGCGCGAACGGTCTTACGTGAGCAACAAAGCCCCTGTTATTAAACAGGGGCGGTTGCGAGAGTGAGCGCCTACCGGAGTAATTTAAATCCAGAATTAAGCGCGAACGGTCTTAAAAGAATACAGGCGGCCAACGCGGGTTCTTCGAAGACATATCGATCTTGTAGAAGTCCTTCTCGAAGCGGCCATCGTCCATGCCGTACATCTGCATCACGTGGCGAGCAATCCACTTGCCGAGCTTGAGCACGGTGAGCTTCTTGCGGAGGCGGCCCTGGCAGTCGCGGTTCATGATGTCCGGGAGAGTGGACGTCGTGAGGATTTCGTCGATGGCCGGGCTGTTGAGCTTTTCGCGGGCTTCGGCACTGGTGTGGAAGTGCGTAACGCCGAAGCAAACACGGTTCGGGTTGCCCTTCTTGATGTGTTCGCAGCACTGCACGATCGTCGTACCGGTACGGACCATGTCGTCGAACACGATCACGTCCTTGCCTTCGATTTCTTCGATGCTGATGTCGGAAAGTTCCGGGTTGAAGGTCATGCTGATTTCACGTTCACCGGTACGGACCTTGTCCATCACCACGCGCTTGCATTCCGGGAGCTGCAATGCATCGTAAACAGCGTTCATGAACGGGCGGGCGCCCTTGTCCGGGGAGACGATCACGAGGTTGTTGCCGTCCTTGCCGGTCTGCACGAAGTTGCTGCTCTTGATGTAGTGAGCGTAAACGTCAGTCGGAATCAGGTTGTGGAAGTGGCCTTCGAAAATTTCGTTGAAGAGGTTCTGCACCTTGATGCTGTGGTTGTGGACCGTCACCACGGCGTCGACACCGGACTTCTTGAGGAGTTCAGCGTAAAGGAGGCTCGTAAAGGCCTGGCCGTCGAACTTCTTCAAGTCAACATCGGAGCGGTCCTTCTCGAGAGGGCCAATGCGGTGCGGGCCACGGTCCTGGGCGCTGTAGAACAGGTCGGGTTCAACGAGCACCACCTGCTCGGCACCATTGTCCTTAGCGGCGCGGGCCAAAATGCAGTTGCGCATGGCGTAGTCGTTACGGCTGCGTTCATGGTTCGAAACCGAGCAAATCAGGACGATTTTGCCTTCGAGGCGGCGGCCGATATGCTCCATGTCGGCCACATCCAGCATGTAGCGGGGGCAGAATTCGGAGTTGGCGAAAGTCTTCAGGGAGACCACGTCGGAGATGTCTTCACGGAGGCCGATGTACTGGGCCATGTCGATGGCGAACGGGTCATCGGTGAAGTTGCCGGTCACGATAAAACGATCTGACATATTTGCGCCTTGATTTGGGGGTTGAATTTTATGCCCCAAATATAGTCAGTTTCGCCGTCGGTTTCAATGACCTTTTTAAATGTTTTTTTACGGAAGCCGCGTCTCGAAACGCAGGAACCACATCTCGGTATCGCTCCCGACACGCACCGGAGGGCCCCAACTGTCCACCCCGCTGGATACAAGCCACCGGACGGAATCGAGCGTGCCGAACCCGTAAGCGAGGCGCCAGACCCAGTTTATGATGACGGTTCCGGGGAAGAACTGGCCGGCATGCGTATGGCCCGAGAACGCGAAATCCGGCATACGGCCCGAATATTCGGGTTCGATACCCCTCGGCTGGTGGTCCATGAGCAGCCAGGGAAGTCCTTTCACCGCGAGAGTAGCGCGGGAGGTCGAAGACCCGAGTTTTGCCGGATCGAGAAGCGAAAGCGGCATGCGCTCTACCCCGCGGGCAGCCGCCATCTGCAGGTCCGTGCGCCCGGTAATGCAGGCGACCTCCGTGCAGACCGTAGAATCATCCAAGTATACCCAGCCGCTACGCCTCAGGAATCCCGCGATGTCGCTGCCGGCACGCTCCGTGTAGGCCTCGTGATTCCCGCCGACGGCATATGCGCCCACGCGGGCAGCGGCGGCGAATTTTGCGAACAAAGTATCGTAGCCCTGGTTCGTCAATACGGAATCGTGCTCGTCGGCGAAGTCGCCGCCGAAAAGTATCAAGTCGGGCTTGAGGCTGTCGGCCTCGCGCAGCATGCGTTCCACCTTCCCGCGGCAGAAGAGCGGGTCCATGTGGAGGTCGCTGAAGAACAGCACCGTGAAATTCCTGGGCGCGACAGGGACAGAGGAATCTTGCAAGACCTGCGCAGAATCAAACGCAACGGCAGCTGAGTCGTGCGCGACCTGCGCAGAATCAGCCGCGACAGAGGTATCGGGAACGGGAGTGCCCGCGGAATCAACTGCAGCGGAAGAATCGCCCGCAAAAGAACTGCGCGGGCTTTCCACGAGAAGCTGGATTGTCGTATCCCGCAGTTTATAATCCGCATTGTGGAAATAGCCCACAACACACATCACGCCCGTGACCGCGAACGATGCAATGAGCAATACGCGGGCGGCAATAACCGTAGTGCGCTGCGGCATGGGCCTGTGCCCTAGCGCACGGCGACCCAGCCTAAAAATCCACCAGCAAATATACAGGAGCAGCGCTTCGCACAGCCATACCGAAAGGAACGCCTGCCCCACGCACGCCCAGAACATTTCGCGGAATATGAAGCAAACAGGCAGGAGCACCACGAGCGCACCCGCCAGAATGCTACCCTTGTTCCCGGGGGCGACCTGCCGCAAATTCACGAACAGGAAGAGCACTCCGAAAATAAGGATGAAAATGAAAATCACTAAAGCCTCGACTTCACCAACTTATAGATGTCGGCGGAAACTTCTTCTTTAGAGCGGTTCGCATCTACCGCCGCAACGCAGTCGGGGTATTCACGAGCCGCGGCCAGGTACCCCTGGCGCACCCGTTCGAAAAAGTCGGCCTTCTCCTGTTCGAGGCGATCGGGTGCCTCGCCCCGCTTCGCGGTGCGCGCGCGGCTCTGTTCCACCGTCAGGTCGAGCACTACGGTCAGTTCCGGAATGCAGCCGCCGCAGGTAACTTCCGTAAGCTGCTGCACCATGTCGGCGCCAAGCCCGCGGGCGTATCCCTGGTAGGCAAACGTGCTCCACGCAAAACGGTCGGCAATAACGATCTTGCCCGCATCAAGCGCCGGCTGGATGATTTCGTGTATCACCTGAGCGCGGGCGGCATTGTACAGCAAAAGTTCCGCCTTGTCGCTCATGATTCCCTTGAACGCTGGGTCCAGAAGAATCTCGCGGATACGTTCAGAAACTTTCGCCCCGCCCGGTTCGCGAAGCTTCACGACGGAATAACCTTCCGCCTCAAGGGCCGATGCAAGATTCTCGATATGGGTCGACTTACCCGACCCGTCGATACCTTCAAGACAAAAGAATCTCTTCGCTGTTTTCATCTAGGAATCTCTATCGTCTTCAATCTCAATAGCTACTCGGCGGTGCACACATCGCTTTACCGGTCACATTCTCATTTGCCGCATAACAGTTACGGCTTGACGAGCAGCCAGCATTATTATTACCGGATTCTTGGCAATGGCAGGCAATGTTGTCGCCATTACCGTCAAAATCCATAAGCCTGCCACCCTGGCATACGATCAAGTATCCACGCTGTCCGCGTTGTTCGTTAATGCAGTAACGAATCGAATTGTGACATACACCTAGCATTTTTCCGTCCGCATCGCACGAAACGCGAGGATTCCAACTTGAATCCCTTGCGGCCATAGTAGTTGTAAAGGTTTCAACTTTTAGCGAGATTGGATAATATCCTGTTAGCGTTATATTTGCAAACTTATAATCGGAATGATGATTGTATCTCCCTGTGTCCTGTACATATATAGTAGAGTCAGGACAGAAATATTCTCCGTTATCTCCGCAATTTTTGCCTAACATACGGCCTTCTTCATCATATGTATATCCTACCGAATATCTCCCATCGAAAGCACCCCTTACCTCGACCCACGCCCCTTCGTAGCAACGGTACATGACGCCATTGTCAAATTCGTCATTCACGCATTTATGGTCGCCATCCTGGCATTCCCCGCATGAAACGAGTTTCATTAGCCAGTGGGATTTACCGTCATCATCTGTATAATCGCCTACATGAGTGCGCTTGCACGAGTATCCGTTTTCGCATTGCTCGGTCATCATGGTAGAACCGAACCTTCCATTGACGCACTGCGTTACGCGACCGGCACCATCGATGTCGTTGGAGCATTGCTTTTCATAGTTCAGGCATGTCCCGCAACTGTTCCCGTCGCAAGATACGTTGCCGCACGCTTCCTCTATCTTTTTTCCGCCTTCGCACTTCGTGACCGTTCCCTTAAATTTTTCGTCATCAGTACAAGTGCTCACGTTGTTCACGCACTCGCCGCAGCCATTGCCACCCTCGTTACAGGAAACGGATCGGCAACTATATTCGACCTTCCTTCCCTTGATGCAGGCCTTGACGATACCGATTCCCATTCCGTCGTTGGTGCAGACAGCCGGCATGTCGTCTTCCGTGCATTCGATCTTGGACATGTTCATGTCGCAGTCGTCGCCTTTCTCGTTGCAGGCGGCGGTCCTGCAGCTGTATTCAATCAATTTTCCCTTGAGGCAGGTCTTGATGATGCCAATGCCGTCCTCGTTGTTGGTACAAACGTCCGGATCGCCTTCTTTACATTCTTCCACAAAAATACTACTGCTGGACTTTGCCGAAGAACTGGATTTTCCCGAGGAACTCGAGACCAGGTCATCGGAGGATTCGATTTCCGAATCGGTTATGGACTTGACCGAGGAATCGTCGTCACCACAGGCCGCAAAGTATGCGGTCATCAGTACAGCGAAAAGGCTTGCGCATAGAATTCTTGCTTTCATCTCTTTTCCACCTTACCTTGGTTTTGACTAGTTTCCATATTCGTAGTCTGGATCGTCTTCAATTTCAAATCCGGTCTTGTCTTCTGCCCTTGGCGGCTGGCACATTCTCATGCCGGTCACCGCAGTTTGTCCCGCATAGCAGTTAGAACCCGACGAACAGCCACCATTATTATTACCGTATTCCTGGCAATGGCAGGCAATGTTGTCACCGTCGCCGTCAAAATCCATAATCCTGCCGCCCTGGCATACAATCAAGTATCCATTTTTCCCGCGTTCTTCGTTAATGCACAGACGAATCGAATTGTGACATACACCGAGCATTTTTCCGTCCGCATCACACGAAACGCGACTGTTCCAATTTGCATCCTTTGCAGCCATAGTAGTTGTAAAGGTTTGAACTTTTTGCGTGATTGGATAATACCCTGTTAACGTTATATCTGAATACCTACCAAAAGATTTATGATTGTATCTTCCTGTGTCAAGTGTAGTGAATCGCTTGCCGCAAACATAACTCCCATTCTCTAACGTGTCCAATATCAAATAACCGTCATCACCGTACATGCATGTGCTGAATCCATCACTACCATTGATTTCGTGCCACTCTCCTTCGTAGCAACGGTACATGACGCCATTGCCAGAAGGATCATTATCGCATTTAAGTTCACCTTCCAGGCATTCCCCGCACCTGGTAAACTTCATTTGCCAAAAACCTTCCGCGTTCTCGCCCACCTTGGTGCGCTTGCACGAAAATCCGTGTTCGCACGGCTCGGTCATCACAGCACTGGACTGTCCGTTTACACATTGCGATATGACGCCGACTCCATTTTCGTCGTTCTCGCAGGTTTTATCATAGTTCCTGCATGTTCCGCACTTGTCTCCGTCGCAAGACACGTTGCCGCACTTTTTCTCTTGCTTTTTCCCGTTCTCGCATTTGGTGACCGTACCCCTGAAATCCTTGTCGTCGGTACAGGTGCTTACGTTGTTCACACACTCGCCGCAGTCAGTGCCTTCCTCGTTACAGGAAACGGACTGGCAACTGTATTCGATCAGTTGTCCCCTGACGCAAGTCTTGATGATGCCGATGCCCTTCCCGTTATTGGTGCAGACATTCGGAGTGTCTTCCCCGCATTCGTTCCTGGACATGTTCATGTCGCAGTCGTCGCCCTTCTCGTTGCAGCCGGCGGTCCTGCAGCTGTATTCAATCAGCCTTCCCTTGATGCAGGCCTTGATGATGCCGATGCCATCCTTGTTTTCGGTACAGACATCCGGGGTTTCCCCCTCCTTGCATTCATCCGCGTACTTGCTCGTCAGGGAATCGGCTTTGTCCGATCCGCTGCTGCCGGGCTTCACAGAAGAACTTGACTTGTCTGCGCTATCGTCGCTTTCCAAGTCAGTCAATTTTTTCCACGCATTTTCCTGACAAACGTATTTCGCCTTCTCGTCGAGAACATACACGGTGTCCCCTTCATTGAAGGTGCCGCAGGAGTCCAAGTCATCAGCGGAGTCAATCTCCGAGATGGCTACGACCTCTGCCGAAGAATCATCGCCACAGGCAACAAAGTAGGCTAGTACAACTACGGCGAACAGGCCTGCGGAAACGATTCTTCCTTTCATCTCTTTCTTCCTATAGGCTACTCGACGTCCTTGCCGTGGCACTTCTTGTACTTGAGACCGGAACCGCACCAGCACGGGTCATTGCGACCGAGCTTGGGGCCGGCAGCCTGCGCGCGGCGGCGTGCGGCTTCCATGATGGCGGGGTTCGTGTAAGTACGGCGCACCTGGCGGGTACCCGGCAGTGCCGACTGCGGCATGGGCTGACCATCCTGCTGGTCTTCCGAAATCGCGTTCGACTCGGAAGCGGCGGCCTGGCCTGCAAGACCCGCAGCCTTCGCGCCCTCGGCGCTCAACTGCTCGCCTTCCTGGGGCTGTTCGCCACCGGCATTCTGGGCGGCTTCAGCAGCCTTGCGTTCGGCGTCGATCTGTTCCTGCGGCTTGAGCTGCAGCTGGTCCGGCGATACGGTCATGCCGTTCGGGAGCGTGATGCGGATGTTCAAGATGCGCAACATCGTGAGAGTCGCGATCTTCTCGAGGCAGCCTTCGAACAGCTTGAAGCCCTCGTTCTTGTAGACCATCAGCGGGTCCTTCTGGGCGTAACCGTGGAAGCGGATGGAATCCTTCAGCTGGTCCATCGCGTACAGGTGTTCCTTCCAGACCTGGTCGATCGTCATGAGCAAGAAGCGGCGTTCGATGTTGCGGAAATCGGCTTCCGGAATAATCTTCGTGAGCTTGTCGTAACGCGCCTTGCAGAGTCCGATGATTTCGTCGAGAACCTGTTCCGGCGTCTTCTTCATCGCCTGTTCGAGCGTGAGGTTGTATTCCATGCCGAGCGTGCGCTGCAGGTCGGTATGCAGACCTTCGAGGTTCCAGTCTTCGGGGTAGCTCTTCGCGACGATATAGTTGGAGACCTTGATATCGCAGGCGTCCTCGATGCGGTCGAGAATTTCCTGGCGGATGTCTTCACCGTTCAGAATACGGCGGCGGAGCCCGTAAATCACCTTGCGCTGTTCGTTCATCACGTTATCGTAGTCGAGCAAGTGCTTACGGATATCGAAGCTCTGGCCTTCCACGCGGCGCTGTGCGCTGCGGATAGAGCGGGAGACGATCGGGTGCGTAATCACCTCGTCCTCGCCCACGCCGAAGCGGTTCATCAGGTTCTTCACGCTGTCGCCGCCGAAAATGCGCATCAGGTTATCGTCGAGGCTAAGGAAGTACTGGCTGGAGCCCGGGTCGCCCTGACGGCCGGAACGGCCGCGCAGCTGGTTGTCGATACGGCGGGACTCGTGACGTTCGGTGCCAAGCACGTGCAGACCGCCGAGGTCGGTAACTCCGGGGCCAAGGGCGATGTCGGTACCACGACCGGCCATGTTGGTGGCGATGGTGACCTTGCCTTCGTGACCGGCGTACTGGATGATTTCAGCTTCGCGCCCGTGGTTCTTGGCGTTCAAGACTTCGTGCGGGATGCCTTCCTTCTCTAGGAGGCCGTGCAGGTGTTCGGACTTTTCGATGGAAGCCGTACCCACGAGGAGCGGCTGGCCCTTGCCATGGCGTTCCTTGATTTCGGCCACGATGGCGCGCCACTTGGCGTCTTCGCTCTTGTACACCATGTCCTGCAGGTCCTGGCGGATGCAGGGCTTGTTGGTCGGGATGACCCAGGTGTTCATGTTGTAAATCTTGATGAATTCCGTCGCTTCCGTTTCGGCCGTACCGGTCATACCGCTGAGCTTCTTGTACATGCGGAAGTAGTTCTGGAACGTGATGGTGGCAAGCGTCTGGTTCTCGCGGCGGATCTGCACCTTTTCCTTGGCTTCGATAGCCTGGTGCATACCGTTACTGTAACGGCGGCCTTCCATGAGACGGCCCGTGTTCTCGTCCACGATGACGATTTCGCCGTCACGCACGATGTAGTCCACGTCCTTCTCGTACAGGTGCCATGCGCGCAGGGCCTGGTCAATGAAGTGCACCCAGTCGGCATGTTCGCCATAGAGGTTCGTAATCTGGAGGAGGCTTTCGACATGGTTCACGCCCTTCTCGGTGAGCATGATGTACTTGTCCTTCTCGTCGACGCCGAAATCCTTGTTCTTGATGAGCTTCTGGGCGATTTCGTCCGCCTTCGCGTATTTGTCGGTCGCATCTTCGGCAGGGCCGCTGATGATAAGCGGGGTACGAGCTTCGTCGATAAGGATGGAGTCCACTTCGTCAACAATACAGAAGTTGAGCTCGCGCTGCACCAGCTGGGACGGGTCGACCGCCATGTTGTCGCGCAGGTAGTCGAAGCCGAATTCGTTGTTGGTACCGTAGGTCACGTCGCTGCCGTAGCTCACGCGGCGTTCTTCGGAATTGAGGCCATTGACAATCAGGCCCACCGTAAGGCCGAGGAACTTGTACACGAGGCCCATCTGCTTCGCATCACGGCCGGCGAGGTAGTCGTTGACCGTCACCACGTGCACGCCGTGGCCGCTAAGGCCGTTCAGGTAAACCGGCAGGGCAGCGGCGAGGGTCTTACCTTCACCGGTCGCCATTTCAGCAATCGCGCCTTCATGGAGCACGAGGCCGCCGATCATCTGCACGTCGAAAGGCATCATGCGGAACGGCTTCACCGATTCCGGGTAGAGTTCGCGCACCTTCGCGTAGAGGGCGGCGGGCAGGTAGACTTCCCATTCGTTCTTCCCGCTGGCGAGTTCCGCCTTCGCGTTGTTCACCACATCCTGGAGTTCGGGTCCGAGGCGGCTGAAGTCGAAGCCGAATTCCGGCTTGAAGATGTTGAAAATACCGAGCCTGCGGTCACAGGCTTCCTGGCACACCGCAAAGGCGTCGACCTTGATGTCGTCGAGAGTCGAACCGTTTTTCAGTTTTTCGCGGAATTCCGCGCTCTTGGCGGCAAGCGCCGCATCGTCCAGGGCTTCCAGCGCCATGCGGGCGGCATGAATCTTCTCAATAATCGGGCGAAGCTGCTTCACCTTGCGTTCATGGGGTGTACCAAAAACCTTATGGAGGACGGTATCTACTATGCTCATTGTATTCCTTTATAACAGCCGGAAAACCTCCCGGCTACATCATTGATAATTTAACGCATGCGAATTTAGAAAAATATCGGCCGCGAAATCGCGCCTGCACGGCCGAAAACACAGAAAAACGCCCCTCTCGGGCGTATCCAAGCTCCCCACCAGGAAGTTCCTCAAGAATGTCTCAGGCCGTGGCCGCCGTTGTTCGCAAGCCACTTGTCAAAAGCGACTTCCCACGATTTCTTGCGGCGCGCGGGAACGACGCCGTCCTTGCGGCAATGTAAACGCCAGCACGCAAAAGCAAGCGCGATGGCGGCAACAACGGCCAGGCAGGCAAGCTTCACCATCAGCACCGTGATGTCGGAGTCATTTAAGTAGTTCATTTCTAATCCCCAAATTTCAGTTCAAAATATAAGCATGGCCCTCAAGGGCAGTCAAGCAAAAAAACGGGGGTAAGAAAAAAGACTACTTTCGCGAACAATTACTTACGAATCGCGTCACCTCGCCATAAGAAAAGCAGGGAGCTCGCCGAGCGAGCCCCCCACTTTTGGGAGATGAAATATGCAAACTTTTGCGGAAGCAATTACTTGCCGAGCTTTTCCTTAGCTTCCTTGCTGAATTCTTCCATGATCTGGTCGATAGCGTGCTTGTAGGCCTTCACGGACTGCTCTTCCTTGAGGCTTGCGTAACCGCCGTAAACCTTGGCGTTGTAATCACCTTCGATTCTCGCCCAGCCGTTATCGGTGTAGAGCACCTTCTCGCCATTCTTGTTGATGAGCGCCACATTCACGAATACAATCGGGGTCACGTTCCTCGTAACGCCAGTCATCATGCCGGTCTCGTAGTAGAAGAAGTATTCGGCAACGGCGACCGCATCGACACCGAGGGACTCACAAAGCTTGCCGAGGCCGCGAAGGATCGGAGCCTCTATGCGTTCACCGTTAACATACATCATACCACGCGGAGCAATTTTCTCGTAAGCGAGCGGGTACATGCCATCCGGGACAACAAGACGCTGGCCATCGGAACCAAATCTGTCAAAAGCGGCATCGATCTTGACCCAAGTATCCCTATCTTCAAAGAAGGCGCGCACGTCTTCGTTATTGATCACCTGATCGAAGGGAATGACGCTCCAGCCGTTGATACCGTTTAGCGTCTTGGCGAGCGCATTCGCACCATGGGTGATAATTTCGACTTCAGGATTATCGACCACGTCGACCTTTTTCTTGACGGCGTTGCTCACAATCGTGAGGAGTTTTTCCTTCTTGCCCTCACGGACTTCGATATTCTCGTAATCATCGCTACCGGAAACGGTCACAACAGCGATTTTCTTGACGCTATCAATACCGGGCTGTTTGATGTTGACGCCCGCGCAAGAGCAAAGCAATGCGGCAAGCGAGACGAGGAAAGCTAAACGTTTCATTATGTTTCTCCTTAAAAAGTGTTGTACAAACATAAAAAAACTAATTCCACGCCGTTTTTTCTGTAAGCAATTTGTAAGCGGATTTTGAAAAAAACATACCCTCCCACTGCAGCTCTCCAGCCCGACTAACCAACACATTAACTATTATTCAACAATAGCCAGCGATTGTATATTTATCTTTACTAGCAAACGGCGCCAGAACCTCAGCGGAAATACATCTTGGAATAATAATTTATCTCCTGATTATTTTATTCATTTCCATCTCGGTGCCGTCATGCTCTATTGGCAATCCGACAAATCTTTTTTATTAGATTTCGGGATATGCCTCACTTTTTAAACAACCGATTCACAAGCGCAATCGCGCCGGCCGCATTCGCGTTCGCCATCGCGGCACTCCCCGCACAGGCGCAGACGACCGACGCCGAACTCGCGGCACACCCGGAATACACCCTCAGCGGCGCGATGCCGTACCCGGAACCCGGCAAAAACGTCAAGTACGCCAAGGCGCCCGCAGGGTACAAGCCTTTCTATATAAGCCACTACGCCAGGCACGGCAGCCGCTTCCACCACAGCGCCGACGAATACAAATACATCGCCGAAACGCTTGCCAAGGCCGATTCGGCAAACGCGCTTACGCCCCTCGGCAAACAAGTGAACGCACTCGCGCAGACCCTCAAGAGCGAGGCGATGCCCCGTACCGGCGACCTCACGCAGGCGGGCGTGCACCAGCACATGGGAATCGCCAAACGCATGGCCAAGAACTTCCCCGAGGTGTTCAAGGAACGCAAAGCGGGCAACAAGAAAGCCGTCCCGCACGTGAAAGCCTACGCAAGCACCAGCGGGCGCTGCATCGTGAGCATGGCCGCCTTCATCGGGGAACTCCGCGTACAGTTCCCGAAAATCGAACCCGAGCTGGTTTCGGGCAAGAGCTACATGCCCTTCATATGCGCATTCGACTGGGGCAAGCTGGACTACTCCAAGGCGCCCGCCTACATCGCCGAAAGCGACAAGCTCTGGCAAAAGGTGGACCCGAAACCGCTCCTGCAAAAACTTTTCGCCGATACCGCCTACGCCGCCAAGAACATTGACGCGGGCACATTCTACAACAGGCTCCTCGAAATCACCGACCTGTTCCCCGGCATGGATTCCACGCTTGTCGCAAGCGTAGAGAAGGCAGCGAACGCCCCGGTAAGCACGCTACGCGAAATCTACACTCCCGAAGAACGCATCACGCGCTGGAAGGCGCAAAACGCCTGGTGGTACAGCCTGCTCGGCACAAGCCCGCTTATCAACAAGAGCAACGGCACCGACTTCGCGAAGGGTACGCTCCAGAACATCCTCGACGAGGCGGATACGGCGCTTGCAAGCATTGAACCCGTAGCCGCAACGCTGCGCTTCGGGCACGACGCGGGCCTCCTTCCGCTCGCCGCCCTCATGCAGCTGCCCGTCGCTAACGCGAAGGTATCCGACCTCTCGAAACTGCACGAGCAGTGGAACGACTTCAGGGTCATCCCGATGGCCGCGAACATGCAGATCGTGTTCTACCGCAAGGGCGACGGGACCGCAAAACCCGCAGCCGCAAAGGCCGGCGCCACCCCTGACGCAGCCCCTGGCGCAAACGTGCTCGTGAAGGTCCTGTACAACGAAATCGAGCAGGTTCTCCCCGTACCGTGCGGCGCATCAGACCAAAACGCCACCACGGCAAACGACGCTGCAACCAAGCCCGCAAAGCAGAACTGCCCCGCCGCACCGTACTACCGCTGGGAAGATTTCCGCGCCTTCTATTCACAATTCACAAAGTAGGAACTCATGAAACGCATCGCATTATTTATTCTCGCCACCGCGATTCTCGCCCTGGCCGATATGGGCAGCCTCATGACCGAAGGCACCAAGCTCCACGACGAGGGGCAATACGACGCGGCCATCGCCAAATACAAGCAGGCCGAAAAACTCGAACCGAACAACGCGCTTATCAAGTACGAAATCTCCTACTCGTACTACATGAAGCGCGACATGAAGGAGTCGCTTCGCTACATCAAGGCCGCGGCGAAGATCAACAAGGACTTGCGCCTGAACGACGCCATCTACGGCATGATGGGCACCATCTACGACGATTCGAACAAGCCCGATTCCGCCCTCATCGCATACCGCAAGGGAGCATCGTTCAACCAGGATTCCTACCTGCTCCCGTTCAACGCCGCCATCACCTTCCGCCGCATCAACAAACTCGACAGCGCGAAGGTCTGGCTCAAGAAGGCGGTGGCCAACACCAAACTGCACGAGACATCGCACCTGCAGATGTTCGCCGTATCGAGAGAGCTCGGCAACTGGATAGATTTCTACAGCTACGCGATGTACACGCCGCTCATCGCCAAAAAAAGGGAGAACGTTTCCGCCGCAATCTCCGCGCTCTACAACGTCACGAAGAGCCTGGTCAAGTGCAAGAATACGAACTGCGAAACAACCCTCCCCAAGTTCGAAAAGACTTCCGACGAGGACTTCGCGGTCGTAACCACCCTCGCGTTCACGCAGATACTCGATTCCGTGGGGCACCGCCATTACCACGAGAAAGACACCTCCAGCACCCAGCAGATGGAATACCTCATCCACATGCTGCCCAAGGCCATAAAACTCATCGCCGATTTCAAGAATACAAAAAATACCGAGAATACGCTCACGACATTTTACAAAGGCCTCGTGAAGAACAAACTAGAGGAAACCTTTGTCTATATCATCTGCAGGGAAGTGGACTACCCCACATTCGCGAAGTGGAAACTTTCACACAGCGCCGATTACGACAAGTTTTACAAATGGGCAAACGAGGAATACCTTCAAACAAAATAGAAAATAGCCCCAAAGCGAACAATCCGCGTTACACATTTTTCAAAAAGGTGTTAAATTAGTATATACGCGCCCGCAAAGCATCCACGAAGGCGCAGCGAGGACTTTATGAGATTCAAGATGTTCCACCAACTTTTCGCAATGGCAATCGTTGCGGGCGTATTCGCCGGATATGCAAGTGCGGCACCCGCCCAGAACGCAGGCACCACCGACAAAGCCGTCCTGATAGACGAGGCGACTCCCGCGGCTCAGGCCGAACCCTCGGTCGACCAAAAGACCGGAGCGGAGGAACCCACGAATACCAAAACGGAATCGGCAGAAGCCGCGCAGAATTCGACCACATGCGAGCAGGCCGCACCCGAAAAAAAGGGCGGCTTCCCCGTCCTCCCCGTCGTATTCACCGCCATCGGGACAATCGCATTCGTCGTCCTCGCTATAATCTTCTAGGAGCTGAACATGCGCAATATTTTCAAGTCCATCTCCATCGCAATCGTTGCAGCCGCGGCCCTGTCCACCACCGCCGTCGCCGATGAAATTTGTTATAACCTCTGCATGTCGTGCCGCAACACCGAAAGGGCCGAGAACTGCGACAAGATCGAATCCACGTGCAACTGCCCCTTCGTAATCGACAGCGCCAGATCCAAGAACATGGGCGTAGAACTCGGCAAGCGCAAGCTCATCGACGAACTCGTCGCCGGATGCACCAAGACGGTATGCGCTCGCACGCTCACCTTCCAGGACGGCTACTACAAGGGAATTGAAAAAGGCAACACGACGCTCACCCGCTTCGAACTCATCGCCAAGTCGGGCGAAGCCGAACAGAAGGCCATGGGAATGCTGCCCCGCGTCATCAAGGACGCCAACGCGACAATCGATTCGCTCTCCCGTCGCAGGAGCCTGCTGCCCATCGCCCCGATGTCCATGGAATGCACCGAACGCTGCAACGACTGCGCAAGCGGCCTCAAGGTTGAACCCGGAGTGGTATCCGCCGATTCCATCGCCAAGGCCGATTCCGCGCGCAAGGCGTTCTGCCGCATCACCGAGACCTCGTGCCAGTGCAAGCTGCATGCCGACAACACGCTCGAACTCATCGCGCTCGACAAGGAAATCGCGGCCAAGACCGCCGCAGCCGACAGCCTCGTAAAAATCAAGTCCGACCTCCTCCGCGAAGAAATGGCACGCGCCATCGCCGATTCCGTGCAGGCGCGCTGCAACGTGCAGGGCAAGTGCCGCTTCACCGTGACCTACACGAGCAAAGAACTCGCGCTCCTCGAAATGCATGCCGCAGATGACAAGTCCGTACCGGCGCCGGTCGAAACGGCAGCGCCCGCGGAGCCGGCAAAAACGGCAAAGAGCGCTCCCGCCGACACGGCCAAGCCCGAAGCCAAACCCGCGGAAGCACCTGTCGCCGCCGCCGAGCCCGCACCCGCCGCAGAAGCATGCCCGCAGGCCGCAGCCGACGACCCCGCCGTGGAATCCAAGGACGCGAAGAAGAATCGCATCTTCTACAAGGTGACCGAACTCTACTACGGCAACTTCAGGGAACACAGCTACTATGCGAAGGATTACGGCCGCATCAGGAACCTCGACGACGAGACGGGCTACGAAGCCGGAATCAACTACATGCTCCGCTGGTACTTCTACGACGGCGGCGCGATAACCGTCGGTCTCGGCCCCTCGTACCACTACAAAAAATTCACCTACGAATACAAGCCCGACGAAAGGTACAGCATCTACTACCACAACATCGGTGCCGACATTCCCATCTCGTTCAGGCTCGGAGTCCCCGTAATTCCGGTATTCAAGCCGTTCGTGAGCCAGACATTCCACTTCCACAAGCCCATCTTCGAAGTCTACAAGATAGAGACGCCTCCCGAAAACGAAGAAGACGAAGACGCCATGAAGGCGCTCGCGAAAAAATTCGTCGACCTCGGGATGATCGACGGCATCAAGAACCGCTTCAACGGGGCGAAGGACCTCTCGTTCTCCGTATGGCTCGGGTTCGGCCTGCAGATTACGCGCCATTTCTCGGCGGAATACCAGATGAACTTCGGGACGGCTAGCAGCGGACACGCGCACAAGTTCGATTCCGACGGATACTGGCGCATCGTCGTCGACCTCGCGTGGTAACATAATTATGCGGGCGGGGCCCCACCTGCCCGCAATTACTTTGTCTAGATTTCCCGCAATTACTTCTTTCTGAAAACGGTAAGAAGCGCCTTGGCGCGGGTGGCGCCGACGAGCATGCAGCGCTTCCAGTCTTCGCGCTTGAGCGCTTCGGCGGGTTCCTCGAGATCGGTTAGAATCACCGCGGTAGAATCGAGTCCCTTGATGCGGTAGACGCTCACGATATTTACCTTGTCCTTAATCATGGACTTGTCGCCGCTCGTGTTCCACACGATGCGTTCGTCGGTAATGTTCTTGAGTGCCGAGTTCTTGTCGCTCTTCATCGAGACCACGAGGATGTCGGATTCCTTGAGTTTCTTCTTCTTCATGAGCTCGTCGATGCGGGCGCTGAGCATCTGAACCTGCTCGGCGCCATCACCGTACTGCATCTCCTTCACCACGTCGCCTAGCACCGTGTTGTCGAAGGACTGCAGCCTGAACCCGGTATTCTTCTGCACCCATTCAAGGATGCGCTTGGTACTGCGGAACCCGCGGTTCAGCACCATCACGGGCATCGCCTGCACCTGCGCGTTGTCGATGCCGTTGCGGCTCGCGTACAGGCGCTGCGCCGGGTCGTAAAAGAACCGCACTATGCCGCGCTTCTGGTTGTGCAGCAGCCCGATAAAGCAGTCCACCCATTCGCTCGCGAAATCCTGACCCTCGTCGATGATGACCGCGTCGTAAAAAAACTTCTCGCGCTTCTTCTTGTCTTTCGCCAGAACCTTCTGCGCCTTCACGAAGGCCTGCGGAAGTTCCCTGTCGTAGTACTGCGACTTGTCGGCGCCCTTCGCCACCTTCACCTTCGAGGCGCGCACGTATTTTTCGCACCACTCGGAATAGGCGTACACGTCGACGCGCCCGTAGCTCACGCCGCCATCCTGCGCGTACTTCGCCTCCACGCCGATGCGGTCCTTGCTTATTACTTTATCTACATCCTGCTTGAGTTCCGTGGCGAGCAGGTCGTTGTAACATGCGATGGCCACGTTCTTGCCTATGCGCGAAAGCCTGAGCGCATCCCACACCACCATGTGCGACTTTCCGGAACCCGCCACGCCCTCTATGCGCATGCGCGGATTGCGCGAGATGGATTCCATCATCATCTGCTGCATCTCGGTCGCTTCCTGGAAGCAGTTCTCGTAACAGCTCCTGGTAATTTCCGCCTCGTCGGGCTTCTCGCCCTGACCGTCGAGAAAGTTCCTCAGACGGAACAGCGAATCCTCGTCGAGGTACTCGTTGGGGAAAGGCATGTTCCCGAAAGCCTGCACGGGCGTCTCGAGAATTTCAATCAGGCGTTTTTCGAAGCGCTTCGCGTTGAGCAGGTCGGGCCTGAGCAGCGCGCGCTTCCTCGGGATTTCCGCTCCAGGAATTCCTTCCATGATGTCCATGTCGCTGAAGCACACCGCCCACTGCACGCGCACCTTGCGCACCTTCCCGTCGCCCGCGGGTTCCAGGAGTTCCTTCATGTATTCGTGGAGCGGCGCGATGAGCGTACCCACCTGCACGCTCGGCACCTTGGCCGCGGGCATCACGTGGTCGTTCTGGATCCAGTCGGTGCTCTTGGTCTCTTCGTTATACCTTGTCCAAATTTTTCCGCCCTTGCATTCCACGATGAGCATGCCGTGCTCGCGATGGTAAAGAATGCAGTCCACTTCCCTGTTCATCGCGCCGACGGCGCGGCTCTCGAACACGAGATGGCGGTTCATCCACACGTCCCAGCCCGGACCGAGCATTTCGGCCATGCGAAAAATGGCCCACTCGGCACTTGAAGTCGATTTAGGATTGATAGTGATGCGGATAGGCATCGACTACTTTTTGAGGCCGGCAGCCTCGAAGAACGGGATGTTTCTGGGATTCGGAAGGGCGACTTCGGTAATCCAGTTATATTCGGCAATACCCGCGAGGCCGATACGTGCGCAGAGCTGATCACGCGCCACGTTGTAAGCGTCCAGAATCTGGACTTTTTCGCCTTCCCTCGCTTCTTCAATCTTCTTGGACCAGCTTACACCAAGTTCCACCAGAGCGGCGCTGGCCTTCACGTACTTGTGGGCCTGGTCCTGGGTAATAACCGGTTCTGCAGGGGCGACAAAGGGATCGACTTTCACGATGGGGACTGTCTTGGGCATTGCGGATTGCATCTGCTCCACGTCCGGCTTCACATCGGAATTGTCGTTACAGGCAATAAAAAAAGAGGCGATAGCCAAAATTGAAATTGCGAGAATTCGTTTCGACATATGCGCCTCTTTTTTTAATAGCGGTTCAGGGATTTGAACCCCGGACCAATGGATTATGATTCCAGTGCTCTACCACTGAGCTAAACCGCCATGTGCGGCAAATATAGCATAGTATTCGAGCTTTTTCAAGGTATTTTAGCAAAAAAACTAGTAAAGAACTTTGGTTTCTACAAAATCTTTGCCCCAATATATCACCTGCCAGCCAGGACTGCTGCTTTTCAGGTTGAAATAGGGCTTGTCGGGAGCAATCTGCATCTGCGTCGCAGGGGCCGCATGCACGGTAATGTCCTTGAACATCACTTCGAACTCGCAGTGGTAATGCCCGCAGAACACGTGCTTCAAGTTGTCGAACTTCAGAAGGACTTCCTGCACCTCCACCATGTTCCTCAGGTGGTAGTGCAAATCCATGAACCGGTGTCCGCAGAAGCAAGGCGGATGGTGCATGAACAAGAGGACTTCGCCGTCCACCTTCGGGACTTCCGCCTCGAGCCAGTCGAGCTGGTCGCGCGAAACTTCACCGCAGGCGCTGTCCAAGAAGAACATGGACTTGCCCATCAGGTCGAAACGGTAATAACACTTCCCGTTCTTCACGGGGAGGTCGAAGTACTTGCTCATCACTTCAATGCGATCGTGATTTCCGGGAATGATGCATACGGGATAGTCGAGCTTCTTGATCTGTTCGGCTATGTAACTGTAGGCGCCGGGTTCGGCGTTCTCGTTGGCGAGGTCACCGGACAGGACCAGCAGGTCCAGTTTTTCCATAGAATCGGAACGGAGTGCACGCAAAAAGTTTTCGCGCACATCAATACCCTGGACGAGACTTTCGTCTTCGCCGATGTGGATATCCGATATCTGACCTATCTTCAACAAGTTACTGACCCTTATATAGTCAATCTAATATATAAAAATATGCCTGCATCTCAAACAAGAAAATCACTAATTTCCTTGGCCGGTGTGATGCAGGTCATATTCCCGCACATGAACCTACTGTTATTTTCAATACGCGGTTGTGGTTTCCCGGTTCACAGGCGTTGAAAATATTGCTTCAACATCTGTCCACGTTGAAAGTAGTGAATAGCATTATGAATTTTCAACATTTGTCCACCATCTTTTTGTTTACGTAACTTTTTGATGATCATGGACTTATGCGAAAAACTCCAAAATTCTATTCACTATTCACCTCATCATAATCTTAATCATATTTATAAATAAATAGATAATTATGATAGGTGTGTGGATTTAGAGTTTTTCCTTGACCTGGGGTGCTGCTTGGGGAGCGGCTGCAGCTACAGGAGCGCCCATCTGGCAATTGCCCTGGAACACAGCACCTTCCTGGATGATCAGGAGCTTGGTCTTGATGTTGCCGACGAACTTGGAAGAGCTTTCGAGGATGAGCTTCTCGGTGCATTCGATGTTGCCCTTGACGCTTCCGGCTACGACGGTATTCGTGGCCTTGATTTCGGCTTCGATGAAACCGGTGCGTTCGACGATGAGCTCGCCTTCGATGTTGATGCTGCCGTTCACGGTGCCCGCTACGCGGACATCGCTCTTACCGCTGATGTCGCCCTTGATATTGACAGTGCTGCCGATCTGGGTGATTTCCTGTTCTTTTGTTGCCATGTTTTCACTCCTAGTGGAAAAAAGTTCTTCTAGTAATTTATAAACTTTTCCGGATCTTGTGGAACACCATCCTTCACAATGGTATAATGTAGGTGGGGTCCGTTCGCGTTACCCGTGTTCCCGACGGTACCTATGATGTCACCCTTGTGGACAGGACTCCCTTTTCTCGTCTTCATGTTCATGAGATGCGAGTACGTGGTCACGTAGCCGTTCCCGTGGTTGATGACGATGGTGTTGCCCAATTCCTCCATGCTTCCGGCCGATTCCACGGTACCGCTTCCGGTGGCGAACACCGGGTTCCCGGGCTGCGCCGAGAAGTCCGTGCCGAGGTGCGAATTCTCTTCGGAGAACTTCTTGCTCACGATGCCGACGACGGGTATAAGATCGGGAATGTGCTCGATGCGGATTTTTTCCTCGAACGTCTTCCAGGTGTGCGTGTCGAAATCGATATTGTTCTTTTCGGACGGCGTGTGCGCGAACCTGTTGCGGTCGATGATGGAATTGATCTTGTTGGAGTCGTTCTCGATGAACGTCTCGAAGATGTTCTGGATGCGCTCTTCCATCACCCACAGGGAGTCGAGCCTCATGAACATCTCCTCGTAGTTCTTGTCCTTCTTGATGAGCTGCGCGTTCACGACGCGGAGTTTCTCGTACTTCGCGACGATCACGTTGATTTTCGCGAGGTGGAAGGCGAACACACCGAGTATAACTATAAACAATGCGAGGAAAATTTTCAGGATAAGAACTCGAGTTGTTGATATCCTGAACTTCTTAATCTCCCGGGAGTTCTCCGGAATGATCTGTACCGTATAGTACTTCTTCACGATTTTTTCCTCAGCGGTTTTCCATGATTTCCTGGATGCGGTTCAGGTCGTCCATGCTGTAGTACTTGATGACGATGGTGCCTTCGGGCTTGCCCGCGGAACTCGGGTTCAGCTGGACCTTCGTCCCGAAGAACGTCTCGAGCCGGCTTTCGAACTGCTTCATGTCGGCGCTCAGTTCCGGCTTCGGCTTCTTGTCGCTTTCGTTCACTGAGCTTGTCGAAGCGTCCGCAGACTGCGTATCAACATTTTCTCCGGATTCCTGATTTTCTTCCTTCGGTTTGTTGATATCTTCGCCGCGGGAAATCGCCTCGATCTGGCGGACGTTGAGTCCTTCCTCGATGATGCGGAGCGCGAGAGCTTCGGGGTCGGCAATCTTGTCGCTGCAGAGGGCGCGTGCGGCGCCTCCGGCAATCTTGCCTTCTTCTATCCATTTGAGCACTGTTTCAGGAAGCTTCAAAAGGCGGAGCGCATTCGTGATCGCCGAGCGGGACTTGCCGACGGCCTTCGCCAAATCTTCGTGCGTGTACTCGTAATTCTCGATGAGCTTCTGGTACGACCTCGCGATTTCGACCGGGTTCAGGTCGACGCGCTGGATGTTCTCGATGAGGGCCCATTCGCTCATCACCTTGTCGTCGAGGTTTTCGTAAACCTGCGCCTTGATGGTCGAAAAACCGGCGAGCTTGCTTGCACGGGTACGGCGTTCACCGCTGATGATCTGGTAACGGTCGCCCACCTTGCGGAGCACGATGGGCTGGATGAGTCCCTGCTGCCTGATGGAGTTCGCCAGTTCGGAGAGCTCGTCTTCGTTGAAAGTGGTGCGCGGCTGGTAGGGGTTCCTGTCGATGAGGTCGATGGAGATTTCGACAATCCTCTTGCTGCTGTCGACTTCGTTCTCGCTGGTCTCGTTTATTTCGGAGGCGTCATTGACCGGCGCCTTGACATGGTGAGACTTGAGGATTTCGGACAACCCGCGTCCAAGTGCTAATGCTTTCTTTCCCATTTTTATTTAAACCTCTAATATCTAAAAAACTACCTGTCCTTGTTCAGGATTTCTTCGGCGAGCTTCATGTAGGACTGTGAACCGGAGCTCTGCACGTCGTAGAGGATGACAGGCTTTCCGTGGGAGGGCGCCTCACTCAAGCGCACGTTTCTCGGGATGACTGTCTGGAAAACTGTGTCGGCCAGGTTCTCGCGGACTTCTTCCGCCACCTGCTTCGAGAGGTTGTTGTTCGCGAACATGGTAAGGAGCGCACCTTCGATCTTGAGGTTAGCGTTCAAATTCTTCTGCACTTCGCGGATGGTCTTGAAGAGTTCGGTCATACCCTGCAGGGCGTAGTATTCACACTGCACCGGGATGAGCACGCTCGTCGCCGCCGTGAGGACGTTCAGGGTCAGGAGGTTCAAGCTCGGGGGCGCGTCGATGATGATGAATTCGAATTCATCCTTTAGCACCTTGATGACGCGTTCGAGACGGTGTTCGCGGCTCATCGCGTTCACGAGTTCGATTTCCATGACGGCCAGATCCGGTCCCGAAGTGATGACCTTCAGGTAGTCGAGGGTCGTATCGACGATGGCGGGCTTGATGTTTTCGAACGTCATGTTGTCCGGATTGTCGGCCATGTCGAGAATTTCGTGGATATCGATTTCCTGGGATTCCATGAAGCCGAGACCCTGCGACGCGTTCCCCTGCGGGTCCATGTCGATAAGGAGGGTCTTCTTCTCCAGGGCGGCAAAACTTGCAGCCAGGTTCACGGCCGTCGTGGTCTTGCCCACGCCGCCTTTCTGGTTGCATACTGCTATCACTTTACTCATCTATTACCTCGAGTGACTAAGGCGTAATCTTGTTCTTCGTTCGGCAGGCTGTATTTCCAGATATTGACTGCCGGATCGTTTTCCAGGTGTGAAATGCTGTTGAGACTCTTGAGCGTAAGGAAGTGCCCGCCCTTCTTGAGGGCGTGTTCCGCTCGTTCCCAGTCGTTTTCGAAAGTCGAAAGTGCGCGGCAGCTGATGAAATCCAGGTCGGTAAGCCCGGAGGTTTCGAAGCGCTTGCCTACTACGGTCATGTTCGTGAGGTGCAGTTTTTCCTTCACGTAGTTCATGAACTCCACGCGCATGTGGCGGGGTTCCACCGCATAAAACTGAATTTCGGGCATCGCGATGGCGAGCGGAAAAACTGGACATCCCGCACCCGCACCCATGTCGGCCCATTTCTTTCCGGACGTCATCCTGGAGGAAACGGAGTTTCCGATAGGATCCAGAGCATCCACAGTGTCATCCTGAGTGGAGCCTGTCATTCTGGAGCCGAAGGCGATAGAATCGGGCGAAGTCGAAGGATCTAGACCATCATTTCCCTTCACTATATATATATAGGGAACGAGCGAGTCGGCGATGTGCCTGCTCAAAAACTTTTCGGAATCCTTTGCCGAAATCAGGTTGCCGAACTGCTTGGTTTCCACCACCAAGTCGGCAAAGTCGTACAGCTTGCCCAGTGTCTCCTCGGACAGCTGGACACCGTGTTCTGCAAGGAACGCGGCCAAAAGCTTTTGTTGATCTATGTTATCTCTATAACTCAAAAAAGTTCCACGTGAAACATGCGATAGCGAGAGTCGCGACGGGGTGCTTGCACACCGGCATGACCGAGCATGAGCATGTAGGCTCCGAAGGAGCCAACATTCGATAAACGTCCACGCAACAATTTAGTATATATAAATGTAAAAAGGAGAGTGCCGAGGCCGACACCCTTTCACTTTTTAAAAATATCCGTGAATAAGTTTTTGATAAATGTGGATTTTGTGTGGATAGTGCCGCAAAAGTTTCACGTGAAACCAAAGTCCCAACATTATCGCATTAATAAAAGTCGGGGAAAATCGGGAGGACCAAACCCTTGATAAACCAGCCGACATCTACCCCTTTGGTAGTCGCCTCGACGCGCACGCCTCCGGATACTGTCGCCAGTACCAGACCGAGCTTAAGGCCAAATTCCTCGGAGTACCCGATGTCGTCGAATCGAAGCTTGTAATGGGCTTCATCATCGTAATAATGGTTCTGGATTATGTACCATTTAAAGGCGTGGGTTTCTGCGATGGAGATTCCCCAGAGTGGAAACCCCAGTATGGTGAATTCTGTTCCGCCCGAGGAAAGCCAGACGAGGGGCTTGGATATGCTCGTTATTATGTCGTTTTCGAATGCTCGTGGCAAGAGACCAAAGACCGCATTTGCGAGGATACTTCCCAACGAGACGGCTATGATTGTGGTTTCATCCTCCTCGTATGTCTTCACGTCCATCCTGAGGGCATTGTATTGAACGAAGAATCTTTTGGAGTTGAAAAGTTTGTGGTTATAGGCAAGCAGGTCCACCTCGAAGTTATCTGGATCGGAAAATCCCCCGCCAAAGAGGTAAAAGAATCGAAAGTCATTATTCTTTTGGGTGGCTTCAATGGCTTCGTTTTCTCCTGGGGTAGCCGGCCTTTCCTCGACCACGGTGACCGTATTGTTCCCCTGGACGTCCGCTTCCGCAAACACCAGGCTTGCGAAGACAAGAAAAAGTAATGCAATCAAAGAGCGGGTCAAATTATTTCTGCCTATAATATATAGTGGTATACTTGTCTCCGCCATCGCACGGACCGGGCGCCCTGAAATACTTGTTGCGGTTCGGTTCGAATATTCTCTGGATGAGGAAGTCCCCCTTGATCTCGTATTCGTAGGTGGAGTAGACTTCCTCGCCTACCTTCAGGACGCTCCCGTTTCCGAACTTCTTTTCTTGCCCGTTCGCTCGGTAGCACTTGTTCTCGTTATTGGGGTCGCGGTATATAATCCGGTTCCTGGGGATCCGGTTGTTCTGTTCGTGGATGGTATCGTTCTTTATAAAGAATGTACGGTGGGTGAATTCATTTCTGGAGCCGGTGACGATGTCGACGGAATCCTTTCCGCGGTAGACGGTGAAGTTCATGTCGGCGTTTTCCGGAGGGAAAGTCCAGGTATATTTTTGGAGCTTGCCTACCTTGGCGGAATCCACCTTCCAGTTTGGGATTACGGTCCCCGTGCTTCCCTTGTCGAGGCAGGAATGGCTGAACACCAAATCGTCGAGATGGTTAAGAGTCCAGTGGAACTTGATGGCGTAGGTTAGGGATTTTTCCTGCTGGTGGAGACTGTCCGGTTTCAGGTTGCCGGGAAGGATATATAATTTCATATCGTCTTCTGGCATGTATTGCGAGGCGAAATAGTCGAAGGTGGCGCGGATGCAGTCGACCGCATGCACGTTCATGATGGCCAGAGCCAGAATGGTTAATGTTCTCCTCATATCATCAATATATATAAATGTGGCGGTGAAACCAACAAGCTGCGGTTCGGCAATGAAAATACATAAGTGTATATTCGCTGCACTCACCTTGCTAACGTTTGGTCTTTGGCGTGGCCAAAGACCTACACCCTGCGGTTCCCAAATAAAAATGTGCAAGCACATTTTTGCTTGGTAACCTTGTGCGTGTTTCACGTGAAACGTCCTAACATTTTCATACCGTAATCTCTATCCGGTTGCCTTCGGGGTCGAGGACGACACTTTCGTAATACCCGTCGCCGGTAGTCCGGGGCTCCCCCACGATGGCAATACCATCTTCGGACATCTTTTGCGTCAGGCGATCCACCTCCTCTTTCGAGCCGACCGAAAAGGAAATATGGGCAAAACCGAGATGCTCGGCAACGCCTGCCATCATGTTGGCGGTTGCTTGCGCAACCGCAACTTGCTGCACCTCGGATATGCCGAAAAATGAATTTTTCGTCGCATCCTCGGTTTGCGAGTGTTTCACGTGAAACCTTATGAGCCGAGAGTCGCAAAACATACTTGTATGTTTTATGACCGAGGCGATTAAGGTTGCGATTGGCTTGCCAATCGCAAACATGCGCAAAGTCCCAACAGTTTCGGCGTTCCCTTCGATGTCGGGGCGGTGCATTATTTCCAGGCGGGCGCCACTTTCGAAGGTGACAAAACGGCTGGTGAACTGCTTGGCCGGATTGTGGTAAAGTGGCTGGACAACCCCGCCGAAATACTTCCGGTAGAATTCACAGACCTGGTCGATGTCTTTTGCCCAGATGGCGATGTGTTCGATTCTCATATAATCCCTGTTGTGAATATATAAAAAAGTTCGGGCGTAACCCGAACCTTTAACATCAATTAACAACTTGACAATCAGAAATTCATGTGAGGGAGGACTTTTGTTGGTGACTTCGAGGAGCAATTGATGGGGCCGTTCCCTTCGAGCGCTGCTGACAGGGCGGCTCCCGTGACACAGAATCCTGCCCAGATGAGGGCATTTTTCAGGTAGTTGCCTTTTTCCGGGCCACCCTTTATGGAGGCGTCAATTTTCCTGGAAGATGAATCCGATGCCGCGGTCCCATTATTGCCTACCTTGAATACCAGGGCGCGGTCGAGTTTTACGGTCTCGACCGGTTTCGGCGGCAGGAGCTGCGCGAACGACATTCCGGCAGCGGTCAGGATAACGGGTATGGCGGTACGGAGCTTCATATTCAGAACGGACCTAGTTATTTCAGGATGATCTTCTGCATGTGGTTCACGCCGTGGCCCTGTACGCGGAGCATGTAGATGCCCGCCGGGAGGGAGCTGAGGTCCATCGCGCTGGCCGCGGTCGCGGACTTCACGATATGGCCCTGGAGATCCATCACGGAAACCTTGGCGGAAGGAACTACTCCCCCGAAGTTCACCATGCGGCCAAGGACCGACACGTTCACTTGAGAATTCACGACTGGCTTGATTGCATCGGTACCGCCGGAACATTGCCCGAGCGAACCGATCTTTTTCAAGAAGAATTCGCCCTTGGCCTTGGTGCCAGCTTCCCCCTGAAATTTCAACTTGATGGCAACTGCTTGGGCAAAAGCAGGGTTTTCGCTTTTGCCTATCGGGAGGGCAAACGGGTTATTGAATTTTTCCCATAGAAGGTCCACCACTGTCAGGGAACTACTCTTGCTGACTCTCTTTGCAACTTCTTCCCCGCTATACCCTATTACGGTCTTCTCATTTTCAATGCCGACGATGACACTAAAGTCGAGTTCCGAGGAATACTCTAGGCATATGCCTTCCCAGGCCGTGATGTCTGCAGCTTCTTGTTCTTCGTTCCAGATATTGAAACCGAGTCCGACATAAGGATATTCATAGCCTTCGTCCAGCACCACGCTAAGCTTGATTCCGCCGTATTCCTCAGTCATCAGCGCGAAAGGGTACGAGTCGTACGTATTTAAATCGAATTCTGGAGGGAAGATGAAGTGGGAAGTTCCATAGTCATTGGCATCGTCATAAATGTACCAATAGCCGGAGGTTTCTTCGGGCGAACCCGTTATTACACGCCCTTCGGTGTCGGTGGAGCCATCCCACAGGAATGTCGGGTTGGCTGTATTTGCTGCGAAGGTGGCGGTAGCGGCGCATGCGATTGCCGCAAAAGTGCTTTTTTTCATTTTTCCCCCTATTTGAGTATAATCCGTTTTGAATAGTGAACGTTTGAGCCTTGCACTCGGAGCATGTAGATGCCCACCGGGAGGGAGCTGAGGTCCATCGCGCTGGCCGCGGTCGCGGACTTCACGATATGGCCCTGGAGATCCATC
>NZ_JAFZKX010000102.1 GCF_017551775.1 Fibrobacter sp.
CCCATCGCAAATCCGTCGGGCCCGAGTTCCGCAATGCGTTCAATCGCCTGCTTGCGCAGGTTCTTGTGCATGCCGCCCTGGATAATCCCGAAGAATTGTTGGTCGTAACCATGGATGGGCGGGTGCTCCTTGAGCCACTGCATGGCCTCTGCGGTCCACTTGAGGGTGTAATTCAGGCTGTGTTCCGCCTCCTTTGCCGTACTCGGGAAGGGCGTGCACTCGTCGAGCGCCATGATGATGTCGGCCCCTATTTCGCGCTGGGCGTTCATGACGCTTGCGGGGCTAAAGAAGTGTTTTGAACCGTCAAGTATGCTCCTGAACTCGACGCCTTCCGGTGTAATCTTGCGGAGGTCCTTCAAACTCCATACCTGGAATCCACCGCTGTCCGTGAGCACCGGCCCGTCCCATGCCATGAACTTGTGTATGCCGCCCGCCTTCGCGATTCGGGGCGTGGTGGGGCGCAGGTACAGGTGGTACGTGTTCGCGAGGATAATCTCTGCCTTGATGTCCTTGAGCTGGGCTGGCGTTACCGCCTTCACGGTCGCCTCGGTGCCCACCGGCATAAAGATGGGGGTCGTCACGTCGCCGTGGTCGGTGTGGACCACGCCGAGGCGGGCCTTCGATTTCTTGGAAGTCTTTAAAAGTTCAAAGCGGTTCATGGGGCGGTCGCGCAGTTTAAAAATTGTAGTGCAAAAGCTTGTAGTGCAAATGTAAAAAAAGAACCGCCGGCTAATTGCCGGCAGTCCTTTTCAAGATTCTTAATCTAAGCGATTAGAAGTTGAACACGGTCTCAACACCGAAGCGGAGAGCGGTGTCGTCTTCGTTGTCGCCTATAGGAATGTCAACCATGCCGAAGGCGGTGATGTCGAGGTTCTCGACCGGAGTCAGGTAGAGACGGCCACCGACGTCGATGGTCTTGGTGTCGTCGCGATCGTCGTCGAGGGTGTTGGTGTGGAATTCAACCGGGATACCGAACTTCATGAAGCCACCGACCTTGAGGGCGGGTTCTGCATACACGAAGAAGTATTCAGGAATTTCGGTAGACCAGGCGTCGCTAGCCGGAGCGTCGGTGTCGCTGATGATGGCGTAGAAGATGCTCGTCTTGATCTGGAACATGGCCACGTCAAAGCTGGGTTCAGCCAAGATGGCGTGAGCGGTAGAGGTCCAGTCCTGACCGTCGACGATGTCTTCGTCATCCAGGAGGTAGTCAGCATGGAAGCCGTACACAGCGCGGAAGCTGAAGCCGCCGATGCTGATGCCTGCGTCGATACCGGCATGCAGTTCGTTGTGCTGTTCTTCCTGGTAGCTCTTGTAGTCGAAGAACGGACGCAGGTGTTGACCGGCGTAGTCGAATTCGTAAGCGACGTGAGCATTGTAGACCTTGCAGCCGTCATCTTCGGTCGGGTCGGCCCAAGCGCAGCGGTCGTTCGCGCCACGGCCAAAGCCGAAGCCGAGTTCGAGACCGGCGAGGTCAATCTGCAGACCGCGAATGTCGTGTTCCTTCATGCCGGCGGCATTGTACTGCGGGTCATCGTAGCCGTAGTAGGCCTTGAAAGCACCTTCCACGAAGGTGAGGTCACCGAACTTCACTGCAAAGAAGTCGGCGGGCTTGTACTGGACGAATGCGCCGTTGTAGCCAACACCCGGATTGTCGATCGGGCCGTCAGCTTCGAGACCGACGTGTGCAGACCACTTGTCGTTGAACTTCACGTCGATATTGAAGTCGAACGTGGTCCAGTAGCTGTGGTTGAAGTCGTCGTCGTTGAGGACGTCGCCAGAGTAAATATCAAATTCGGCAGAGCCGGAGAACTTCACTTCCATCTGGGCAGCGGAGGTTTCTTCGTTCATGCTGGCCTTGAGCATCGCGAAAGCGTTGCCGGCAGCGTTTGCAACTTCACCCGGGTTGGTGTTTTCGGCCGGCTTGCCTTCTTCAGCCTTGGCTTCTTCAGCAGCCTTAGCTTCTTCGGCAGCCTTGGCTTCTTCAGCCTTCTTGGCCTCTTCGGCAGCCTTAGCTTCTTCGGCCTTCTTGGCTTCTTCGGCGGCCTTAGCTTCTTCAGCCTTCTTGGCTTCTTCGGCAGCCTTGGCCTCTTCGGCCTTCTTGGCCTCTTCGGCGGCCTTTACGGAGTCTGCCGGAGCGGCAGCCTGTTCTGCGGGAGCCGCAGCCGGAGCAGCGGCAGGAGCCTGGGCAAACGCACCAGCGGCGGCGAGGCCGAGCACGATTGCAGAGAGCGTCATCTTTTTCATTTGTGTCTCCTTGGAAGAGATTGGTTTTGTGTTAACGGGTGTAAATTTAGTTAGGTTTACCCCCCTTTGGCACAATTTTTCTCAAAAAAAATGAAGAAATGTATCATTTTTGTAGCATTTTGACGTTATGGCGTGTTTTAAGTCACGAAAAGCCGCAGGAAACGCGTAACTCGTTGAGTGTGAACGGGATAGAAAAACCCTCCGACCTGGGGTCGAGGACGGGAAAAGATGTGCGGAAGTGAATTTTTGGAAAAAGAAAACCCGGCGGTTAAGCCGGGTTTCTTTCTGCGGTCGGACAGACTTGAACTGTCATGGGATCACTCCCACTAGCACCTCAAGCTAGCGTGTCTACCAATTCCACCACGACCGCGTGGTCCTTAGCGGAACGGCAACAAATTTAGATTGATTTGTGCCGTTTGTAAAGGGGTAGGGGGCGAAATAATTGAAAAATTTCATTATTGTCGCCCGAAAAAGGCAATTAAACCTCCGCGACCAGCTTGTCGAACACCTGACCGCGCACCTTGTAGTTCTTGAACAGGCCAAAGCTTGCGCAGGCGGGGCTCATGATGACGGTCCCGCCCTTGCCGATGGCGAGGCTGTCGGCAAAGGCTTCCTCGAGGGTGGGGAAGATTTTTGCCGTGATGCCTGCGGATTCCAGCCCGGCCTGCTGCAGGGATTCGAGCATGCGCTCGGCGGTGGCGCCTATGAGGGCAATCCTTTTGAGGTTCGGACGTTCCTTCACGAGGATGTTCGAGAGTTCGGTAAAGTCCGCGTTCTTCTCGGAGCCGCCGAGGATGAGCGCGAAGGGGCGGTTCATGCTTGCAGTTGCGGCGATCGTCGCGTCGGGGCGGGTGGCGTAACTGTCGTTGAAGAATTCTATCCCGTTCTTCTCGCCCTTGAATTCCATGCGGAAGGGGAGGGTCTCGTAGGTCTTGAGCGCCTGGAACGCGTCGGCCACCCGAATCCCGAGTGCCTTGCAGGCGAGGGTCGCCGCCGCCATGTTCTCCAGCTGGTAGATGCCGCGCACCTTGCAATCCGCAAGGTACAGCTTTTCGCTGTCGATGGCGAGGGTGGCGCCTTCAATCACCGCATCCCCGTTACCGGCACCGTCGCCATCGGCGTGGCATACGGCATACTTTGTCCCGGCAGGGCTTTCCGCTGCAATCTTTGCCGAGGGTTCGGCATCCTTGAGGTACACGCAGGTCCCGGCACGCTTCTGCCAACGCACCAGGTTGGCCTTCGCGTCCCGGTATTCCTCGACGCTCTTGTGCCAGTCCAGGTGTTCGGTCGAAACGCGCAGTACTACGCCCACGTCGGGCGAAATCGAAAGGGTCATCAGCTGGAAGCTTGAAAGTTCTAGAATGCTGATGCGGTCGGGCGTCTCGTCTTCGAGCAGGTCGAGCGCGGGCACGCCGAAGTTCCCGCCGATTTCGTTCTTGACACCGGCAGCCGTCAAAATGTGGCTTATCATGCTAACGGTAGAGCCCTTCCCGAGTGTTCCCGTTACACCTACGACCTTCTTGGATTTAGTTTGTTCCAAAAACAGCTGGATTTGGCTTGTCATGATGCCGCCGTTCATCTGGAACTTGAAAAGGTCCTGGCTCATCGGGTAGACGCCTGCCGAACGCACTACGGTTACGCAGTCCTTGAGCCCGTCCAGGTAGCCTTCGCCGCTGAAAGTCTTCACGTTTACGCCTGCGGGCACCTCCGGCAGGTTCACCGGGTTCTTGTCCATCACGACAATTTCCTTGATACCATTACGAACAAGGTAATTGAATGTGCTTTGGCCTTCAACGCCAAAACCTAAGACTCCAACCGGTGCGACTAATTTGCTTTGCATATAAGACCTCGTAAAATTTTCTTGTCAAAATCTAGTTTTTCGAAATACAAAAAACGAAGCCCGTTTCCTCAAAAGAAAACGGACTTCGATATACCGTCAAACTGGCTAGGCCCGAAGGGCCTGCCGGTCAAACTTATTCAGCAGCCGGAGCCGGGACTTCGGTAGCCGGTGCGGCCGGAGCGTCAGCAGCGGGGGCTGCCGGAGCATCAACTGCCGG
>NZ_JAFZKX010000103.1 GCF_017551775.1 Fibrobacter sp.
GGGTAAATCTTGTAACGCTTTTCGAGTTCTTCCTTGCTGGCGTAGGCGTCGCTCAAGTGGAACAAAGCTTCGTAGCTTAGGCCCACGAGGTCGGAACCCTTGCAGGTGTCGACGATGTTCGCGTTCTTGAAGTAGGCGGCGGTACGCGTAGCGGCACACCAGTACTTCTTGCCGTCAGTCTCCACCAGGTTGTAGTCCATGTCCGGACCGACGGCGATGGCAAAGTTGGAGGGCAGCGTCCACGGGGTCGTCGTCCACACGAGGATGCTCGTGTCCTTGAACTTCGCGTTATCGGAAATCAGCGGGAAGATCAGCGTGAGGGACGGGTCCTGACGGTCCTTGTAGCCCTGGTTGGTTTCGAAGTTAGAAAGCGGAGTCGCGAGGGCCGGGCTGTACGGCTGGATGCGGTAGCCCTGGTAGATGAGGCCCTTGTCGAAGCACTGCTTGAACACCCACCACACGGATTCCATGAAGTTCTTGTCCATGGTCTTGTAGCCCTTGTCGAAGTCCACCCAGCGGCCCATGCGGCGCACGGTCTTCTTCCATTCGCTGGTGTACTTGAGCACCTTGCTGCGGCAGGTTTCGTTGAACTTGTCGACGCCGAGCTTCTGGATTTCGGCAACGCCGGCGAGGCCCAGTTCGTTCTGAACGAGAGATTCAATCGGAAGGCCGTGGCAGTCCCAACCGAAACCGCGCGGAACCTTCTTGCCCTTCATGGTCCAGTAACGCGGAACGATATCCTTGATGGTACCGGCAAGCAGGTGACCGTAGTGCGGAAGGCCCGTTGCAAACGGAGGGCCATCGTAGAAAGTGTACGGTTCGGTTTCCGGACGGCTGTCAAGCGACTTCTTGAAACTTTCGTCTTTGTCCCACAGGCCGAGCACGCGCTCTTCAATCTGCGGGAAGGTCTCTTCTTTCTTTACTTCACGGAACATGGTTTTCCTCGGAACAGTGGAATGCAAGGTGTCATCCTGAGCGGAGCCCGTCAGGGCGCAGCCGAAGGATCCAGACCGGCATTTACCACATGGACATTGAATTTTCGGCGGTAAATTTAGTAAAAAGGCGCTTATGATATCAAGAAAAGGTCTCCGATATACCACAAATCAATGATTTTGAGCCAGAGCAATCAGGCAAGCCTTAAATTCGTCGATATTTTTAATCTCGTAGCCTTCGACATATTCAATGCCAGATTCTTCATGCGTGTACAATTGAAAGTAAGGTGCGTTTTCTGCCTTGCATGTTTCACTGGTGAGTTTTGAATCGCTAAAGTAATGCAGGTGGCAGACTGCGCTGCCAGAGGTGAGGTCCAGATCAACTTCAGATTGGGAACCGGAATAGTACTGGATGCGGTGAGTATTTTCACCGATGGTGACAGAAAATTCCTGACCGCCGATAGTGAAGGCGACGGCGTATTTGCTTTGACTTGAAATGGTCACTTCGGACGGAACGGTAATTCCGCCCTCTTGAAGGAAAAATGATGAAGGAAAAATTGATACGTTTTGAATTTCACCTTTCTTGATGCTTATAATGGATTCGTAAAGGTAACGCATGGCGTAGGTGTCCGTGTAACTCTCGTCTTTGTCCAAGGTTCCATCGCTTGGAATTAAAGATTCCGGTGGAATACAGCTCCCATCTGTTTGTGTGGTATATACGAGCTGAGAATCTGCTTCAAAGACATAATGGATTGTGTATGGTTTTGATTTATTGTTACAAGAAATGGAACCCGCTTCGTAGTCGCAAGTCGTGAACGCCCAGTCTCCGAGGAGGTTGTTCGCAGAACCACCTACCAAAACCGTGGTCATAGTATCGGGATCGCCTTCTTTACTTTGAATTAAGACTAGAGTGTCTCCGACAAATATGTAACTGCGGTTATATTGCTTTACTTCGTCTATATGGGAGAAAACATAGTTGCCATTTAGATGTTGACATTCGTCATAGGAATGGTCTTCCAATATGGTGAATTTCTTATTCTCCTTGTCATGGATGTATTTGTATCGAAAATTAGTGGAACAGTAGTCACCAACGCTTCCGATTGCGCTGGAACTGCTTCCAATACTGGACGAAGAAGCCGTTGTTGCTGAAGAGGACGACTCCATACTGGAGGAAGATTCTACGGCACTCGATGGCGTCGTGGATTCGCTGGAGGTTGCGTCGGCTGAACTTTCGATTGAGGGGTCGATGTCTTCTACGCTGCTGGAAGATTCCAGAGGCGGATTTACGACGCTGGGAGTGTCACTGTCTCCGCATGCGGAAATAAAAATTCCAGACACCAATACCATGCAAGAATAAAAGAATGACTTGCCTGAAACAATCTTCATATTAATGCCCCCGGATTTGTAGGTTCTTTAATAGTGGGTTCATGAATAACCATATTCATTACCATTTAATGTTAAAAAGATAGAAAAAAGCCTTTTTTTGTCTTGTGCAAGCCCCTTTTTATTCCAATTTGGAATAGGGTTTTGTGCTATTTATTCCTTTTTTGGTGGTTTTTTGAGGGATTTTCTAATAGTTTATCCACAGACATTTCGTGAAATACTAAGGAATAATAAGGAGTTTTCCCCATGTCTAAAGAAAAAACTCATTTGGGACACATAATCCTGATCACCCTGTCCGCTGCTATCGGCGGCTTCCTGTTCGGCTTCGATTCCTCCGTTATCAACGGTGCGAACGGCGCTCTCAAAATACATTTCAATGCGACGGATTACCAGCTTGCCTGGGCTGTTTCGCTTGCGCTGATCGGTGCCGCGGTCGGCGCTTATTTCGCTGGCAGACTTGCCGACAAGTTCGGCCGTGTCCGTTGCATGCTCGCTGCTTCGGGACTCTTCCTTGTGAGTGCTATCGGTTCGGGTGTCCCGTTCGGCATCCCGGATTTTATCGTGTGGCGTGTCATCGGCGGCGTGGGTATCGGTGTCGCTAGCATCATTGCGCCTATCTACATTGCCGAAACGGCTCCTGCTCACTTGCGCGGGCGTCTCGGTTCCATGCAGCAGTTCGCCATCGTGATTGGTATCTTCGTGGCGCTGCTTTCGAACTACCTCATCGTGCGCATCGCTGGTTCGGCGAACAACGTGTGCTGCGGCGGGTTCAAGGCCTGGCAGATTATGTTCTGGGTCGAAATCATTCCGGCTGCGCTTTACGGCATTGCCGCCTGGAGGCTTCCGGAATCTCCGCGTTACCTTGTTCAAAAAGGCCGCTTGGAAGAGGCAAAGGAAGTCCTCTCTAGGATTGATTCCGAGGGCGTGGACAAGGAAATCGCTTCCATTCACGACACCTTCAAGAACGAAAAGCCCGCTAAACTCGCGGACCTGTTCGAAATGGTCGGCGGCAAGAAGCGCATCGCCCCGATTGTATGGGCTGGTCTCGGACTTGCCATTTTGCAGCAGCTCGTGGGTATCAACGTGATTTTCTACTACGGCACTATGCTTTGGCAGAGCGTCGGTTTTGGTGAGAGCGACGCGTTCCTCACCAGCGTGATTTCGAGCGGTATCAACCTGATCATGACGATTGCAGCCATCATGCTTATCGACAAGATTGGCCGCAAGCCGCTCCTGCTTATCGGTAGCGTTGGCATGGCGGTTACCCTCAGCACCCTCACCATCTGCTTCTTGAGCGCGAATGCCGACGGCAGCCTCCCCAGCGCGGCGGGTGTTGTCGCCCTCATCGCGGCGAACCTCTACATCACCTTCTTCGCGGTGTCTTGGGGCCCGGTCATGTGGGTTATGCTCGGCGAAATGTTCAACAACCGCATCCGTGCCGTGGCTATCGCCATATGCGGACTTGCTCAGTGGGGCGCAAACTTCGTCGTCTCCTGGAGCTTCCCGGTACTTGCCGGCAAGGGCGGCATCGGTGTCGGCCCCACCTACGCCATCTATTCCTTCTTCGCCATCTTCAGCATATTCTTTGTGGCCAAGTTCATCAAGGAAACGAAGGGCAAGGAACTCGAAGAGATGTAAGGCCGCTATCGTTTTCGCGGGTATCTTTTCAAAACGCATGGTGATGAACCATGCGTTTTTTTTTGCGGGGTTAACGCTTTGCGTGTCATGCCCGGATTCTAAAAAAAGTGCGAATAGGGTCTAAATCTAAAATCCTGTATACAGCTATTGTTTTCGCCAAATATGCTCCGTTTTTATCCATAATTTGGTGTAAAGCAGTACAACACATTTAGTATCGCATTTGTCCTTTTTTGCTCCTGTGTCAGTTATCTTTATGGAACAAATAAAGGAGGACTAAAAATGAAAAATTTTTCTGCTATTTCGGCTGCGTTGTGCCTTGGCGCATTTGCTGCAACCGTTTCGTTTGCGGAGGGGGCTCCCACTTGTTTCTTTGACGAGAACGGGGCTTATTTTGGCCCGGATTGTGACGAGACGAACTACAGTGGCGCCTACTACACTGGCGATTACACCAGCCCGTTCAAAAAGTACCTGGGCAAGACCGATGAAGAAATCCAGGCTAAGCTGGACAAAATGTGGAATCACTACTTCAAGGGTGACAACAACAGCAAAATTTATTACGACCAGGGCAATGAAGCCTACATTTTCGACACGGGTAACAACGACGTCCGTTCCGAAGGCATGAGCTACGGCATGATGATTTCCGTGCAGACCAACCACAAGGAAGAATTCGACAAGATTTGGAATTGGGCCAAGAGCCACATGTGGCACAAGAGCGGTGGTTGGGACGGCTACTTTGCTTGGAAGCGCGGCACGAACGGCACCGGCGGTGACGACAACTGCGCTCCGGACGGTGAAATGTACTTTATGATGTCCTTGCTCTTTGCGGCCAACCGCTGGAATGACCCGCAGTACATGGAAGATGCCCAGTATATCTTGAAGAGAATGTGGGACAACAGCCAGCATAGTCTCTTTAACCCGCAACATTACGTCATCACGTTCCAGCCGCAGGGCAACGAGAACAATTTCTCTGACCCGTCGTACGATTTGCCGGCGTTTGTCGATTTGTTCTCCCGCTGGTCCACCACCAATCAGGACAAGTGGAAAAAGGCTGCCAAGGCGACCCGCGATCACCTGTACAAATCATCCAATACGAAATCCGGCTTGTTCTCGGATTACAACAACTTTGACGGAACACCCCATGGCGTGAACTACAACCAGAATGCCGAAAGGTACATGTACGACGCCATGCGCTGCGCCATGAACTTCGGCATGGACTACTACCTGTTCGGCGCCGATTCCGCACGTCAGGTGGAAATGGCTAAGCGCATTATCGACTTCTTCGAAAAAGATGGTTACAGGCATGGCCGTTTCAATTGGGACGGCAGCAACCCCTCCGAAAGCTACACCCTGGGAGAAACGGGTGCGAACGCCGTGGCCGCCCTCGCGCTTAAGGACATGGATGGTTACGAAGACATTATCAAGAGTAACCTGAAGAAGGCTTGGGACGCAAACCTCATGACGGGCCAGTACCGCTATTACGACGGCCTGGTGCACTACCTTGCCATGCTTCACCTCTCCGGTAGTTTCAAAATCTGGAAACCCGCTCCGGATATCAAGACCAAGACCATCAGCGGCACGGAATACAACGGCCAGACTTTTGCCGCAGGCGACACCATCGACGTGTTTGAATCTTGCCAGCTTTACAAGGCGACATTCGAGGCCGGGATGGGATTCACTCCCATACGCCAGCGTTCTGCCGAGTACAAGATGGAGCGCAACTACGACCTGAATGGTTGCAGGCTGAACGGCATGAAGAACAGGGCCCGCGGTGCCTACTACGGGAAGAAGGTTCTGGTGAAGTAAACTGCAATCGATATTCCGTGACCACATCGTGGTGGCGGAATTCGATGTGAATCTTTTTGGCGGGCTTTGCCCCGCCTTTTTTTTTGTCTATCTTTTCGAGTAGTTCTTGGAGGTTCCGGGTCTATGCATATTCTCGAAAAGATCAGTGAATTCGTGGGCAAGTGGATGGCGGTTGTCGTGCTCGTGATTGCGGCGCTCTCGCTGTTCGTCCCGAAATCGACGCTCTGGATTGAACTTTCGTGGGTGAATTACCTGCTGATGGTCGTGATGTTCGGCATGGGGCTCACGCTCAAGCTCGGCGATTTCAAGCTCGTGTTTACGCGCCCTAAGGAAATTACCATCGGGTGTGCGGCGCAGTTTATCGTGATGCCGGCACTCGCGTTTTTGCTTTCCATGATTTTCGGGCTCGATGCCGCGCTGATGGCGGGCGTGGTCCTCGTGGGAACTTGCCCGGGCGGGACATCTAGCAATGTCATCACTTACCTTTCGAAAGGCGACGTGGCGCTTTCTGTTGGCATGACCAGCGTGAACACGTTGCTCGCTCCTGTGCTGACGCCCGCGATTACGTATTTGCTTTTGCGCACGACCGTGAACGTGGATGTGATGACGATGTTCCTTTCTATCGTGAAAGTCGTGATTGTGCCGATTGCGCTCGGGTTCGTCATCAACAAGTTCTTCGGCAAGTTTACGGCGCGTGCTGTGAAGGTTCTGCCGCTGGTTTCCGTGATAGCGATTGCGATGATTGTTGCCGCTGTTGTTTCGCATAACGCCGCAAAGATTCTCTCGACGGGCGCAGTCGTTTTCGCTGTGGTGATTCTCCACAACCTGCTCGGTTACGGCTGCGGTTTCGGGCTCGGCAAGTTGCTCAAGTTCTCGACGCCCAAGACGAAGGCGCTCTCCATTGAAATCGGCATGCAGAATTCAGGACTTGCCACAAGCCTTGCGGCGACCGCATTCTCGTCGCTTGCCATGGCGACCGTCCCCGGCGCCATCTTCTCCGTGTGGCACAACATCTCCGGCGCAATTCTCGCGAATATTTACCGCCGAAAGGAATAAAAAGATTTCGCAGAGAATAAACGCCGCGCCCACCCTCTGTCATCCTGGAGCCGCGTAGCGGCGATAGGATCCAATAAGCATCTCCAGCATAATTATGACCATTGAATACAAAAACACCCACGATTTTTCTGAACAAGATTTAAAAGACCTCTTCCTCTCTGTCGAATGGTCCTCGGGGCATTTCCCCGACAAGCTCGTCATCGCGATGAAGAACTTTAAGACCGTCATTTCCGCATGGGATGGCGATAAGCTCGTCGGCATGATCTGCGCCATGGACGACGGCATCATGAACGCCTACGTACATTACCTGCTCGTGCGCCCCGAATATCAGGGTCAAAGCATCGGGAAAGTCCTCGTCGATAAAGTTCACGAAAAGTACAAGGATTACCTCCGCATTGTCGTGGTCGCCTACAACGAGGAACTCGCTTTCTACGAACATTGCGGCTTCAAGAAGGCGGATGACGCCAGTGCGATGTTTATTACGAGTCTGTGGACTTAGATGTCAGTTTAGATTCGCCAAAATCATAGGAATTAGCGTCTTGGGGTCATCCATCTTGCTAAAGGCAAAACATTGTTTGCCCAAGTCCTTCAGTGAAGCTCCGATGAGATAAAGATCTTTGTTATCGATAATCAAAAAACGGTCATGCATCTTTTTGGTATAGTCCATAGATGCAGTCGGATACTGCTTATTGAACTGTTCGACATCAGCCTGCCGCAATTCCGCTTTCGGGTGCGTATAAATCTTGACCGAGACATTCTTTTGCTTTACCGACAATCTCTCCAAAACAGATAAATCTACATATCCGTCAATAAGGACGATTTCTTTTTTCGCCGTCTTGATGATGTCCTGGAAGAATGCGTAAGCGTCGAAAATTTGACCCTTGAAGAAAACGCCTTCCTTCGCCTTTTGAGGCGATGAATCCAACACATGGAATATCTTCGAGAAGTTTTCGTCTATCTTCCTGAATTTAGTCTCATGCTCCAAAAATTTCGCATCGACCTTATTTTCTACCGCATCCAGGCGACTTGCGATTGCGATGTTCCTATGCAAATAATGACGCATCTGGACAAAGGCATTCATAATTTCAATGCTGACCTTAATCGCCTTTTCGCTACGAAGAACCGCCGAAAGCATGGCTACACCCTGTTCCGTAAAGGCATACGGGAGATATTTAGTATGACGACCACGTTGGTCCTCGGCATTTTCTATGGTCACAAATTGTGACCATAAAGTTTTCTTTACATTTCGATATTCATCCGAAGACAACTGAAACATAAACTCTTCAGGAAATCGCTCAGCATTTCTCTTCACAGCTTGGTTCAGCACTTTAATTTCAACATCATACATTTCTGCAATATCGCGGTCAAGCAAAACCTGAACATCGCGAATAACCACAATTTTGCTTGCAATTTGCGAATTGGCCAATTTGGAGGTCGCAAATTGTGACCTTA
>NZ_JAFZKX010000104.1 GCF_017551775.1 Fibrobacter sp.
AGCACCGTGAACGGTACCGGCAGCGCCACCTTCGGACTGCATTTCAAACACGCGGGGAACCTGTCCCCAAATATTCTTCTTGCCTGCAGCACTCCAGTTGTCGGCGTGCTCAGCCATAGGACTAGACGGTGTAATCGGGTAGATAGCCGCAACTTCGCTAACAGCAAACGCTACGCTAGCGGTGGCTTCGTTACCATCACACGCAATCATCTTTTTTGCCATGTATATCTCCAGTTTTTGGTTGAATTTTGAATATTAAAATCCATGGGTAAAATTAGATAGAAATTCGGGAAAAAAATAACGAGGCAATGAAAAAAAAGGCTCCAAACAGGCAAATTAGCGTAAATAAAAATTAACTCGGAGCAAGTGGCTTAAAATTATTATATTGCCATTCCGATGAAGATACGCCTCACACAAGAAACCTTGAACCGGCTGAAGCGCTTCCGCAAGAACAAGCGGGCGTTCTGGTCGCTGTTGGTGCTCGTGGTGGCGTACCTGCTTTCGCTCTCCAGTCCGTGGACGGTAAACGACGAGCCGCTCGTGCTGCGTTACGAGGGCAAGACGTATTTCCCGGCGTTCGTGCGGTACAGCGATGCGGACTTTGGCGGAGAATACCAGACCGAAGCCGACTACGCAAAGATTTTCGAGGCTGTGCGCGAATGCGAGGAAGATGCCGCCGAGGGATTTACCCGCGCGGGCGGTTGCCCCGAGATGTGGGCGATTATGCCCCCGATTGCGCATGACCCCTTGAAGGCAGACCTGAGCGAAGACGGAACGCCCCCGTTTGCCCCGAGCGCAAGGCATTGGCTCGGAACCGACAGCAACGGACGCGACGTTCTGGCGCGCCTGATTCACGGGTTCCGCATCTGCATCAGCTTTAGTTTGCTATTGACCTTGCTCGGCACGTTCCTCGGCATTGTCATCGGCGGTATCCAGGGCTACCTCGGCAAATTCTGGGATATCGGCATGCAGCGCATGATAGAAATCTGGTCGTCGCTCCCGATGCTCTACGTGGTGATTTTGATTGGAAGCATTTACGGGCGCAGTTTCTGGCTGTTGATATTGATTATGGCGGCGTTCAACTGGATTTCGCTGAGCTACTACATGCGTGCGGAGTTTTTGAAGCTGCGCGGCATGACTTACGTGCAGTCGGCGAAAGTGCTCGGCATGGGACACCGCCACATATTCTTCAAAGAGATTTTGCCGAATGCGCTGACCCCGGTGGTGACGCTGTTCCCGTTCACGTTGATTGGCGGTATCGGGAGCCTCACGTCGCTGGACTTCTTGGGATTCGGCCTGCAGCCGCCTACACCCAGCTGGGGCGAGCTTATGAGCCAAGGCCTCAACAACCTTTACGCGCCGTGGATCTCTGTAAGCACGGTCGCCGCACTCTTTGTGACGCTACTCCTCACGACGTTCGTAGGCGAGGGCGTGCGTGATGCTATGGATCCGAAGTCGGGGGACAGGTATGTCTAATACTTCGCCGGTTTTGCAAGTGCGCGACCTCTCGGTGGCATTCGGGTTCGACAAGAACGGCAACCCGCGTGACGGCGTCAAGCCGGTGCAGGTCACGGACCGCGTCTCGTTCGAAATCAATGCGGGCGAGTTCTTCGCTTTGGTGGGGGAGTCGGGCTGTGGAAAAAGCGTTACAGCGATGGGAATCCTGCGACTGTTGCCTCAGCCGAGCGCAAGGATTGTAGATGGGGCGGTGCTGTTTGCCGCGGGCAATTCAGGTGCTGATAAGGACAGCGCTGATGTTTCTGATTCTGGTATAAACCGCGCGCCGGTTGATTTGGCGAAGCTCCCGCTGGCCGAACTGCAGAAAGTGCGCGGGTCCGAAATCGCATGCATATTCCAGGAGCCGATGCAGGCCCTGAATCCGGTCGTGACCATCAAGAAGCAGTTGCTGGAAGTGTTCAAGTTCTGTGCGAAATCTAGCGCACTCTCTTCCGAAAAAAAGGGCGCTGTTTCTACCGGCAAGGCTTCAAACGGCGCAGTTTTAAACGGCGCGAAGTCTGGTGGTAAGGACTGCGCCGACCCGCTGGCGACAATCCGCGAGATGCTTTTGCAGGCGGGCTTCAACGATCCGGACCGCGTTCTGGACGCCTACCCGCACGAACTTTCGGGCGGCATGCTCCAGCGCGTTTGCATCGTGATGGCGCTCCTCCCGAAGCCCAAGCTCATCATCGCCGACGAACCGACAACGGCTCTTGATGTGACGGTGCAGGCGCAGGTTCTCGCCGTTCTCAAAGATATGGCTGAACGCACCGGCACGGCGGTACTCCTGATTACGCACAATATGGGAATCGTCTCGCAGTATGCCGACCGGGTGGCGGTGATGTATGCGGGTCGCATTGTGGAATGCGGGCCCGTGCGCGACGTGATCGACAACCCGCTGCACCCTTACACGCAGGGGCTCCTGGCCGCCATTCCCGAAAACCACAGCGACATGCGCACCATGAAATCCATTCCAGGTTCCGTGCCGCACCCGCGCGACTTCGTGGCTGGCTGCCGCTTTGCAGACCGCTGTTCCGCATGTGCAGAGGGCAGCGCAGAATTGCAGGCCAAATGCCGCTCGTGTGAAGTCCCGCCGAAAGTCGGCGAGTCTCATTTCGCCTGCTGTTTTGCGGCAAACGACGCCGTTTAATCACAGCAGTCATGCTGACGAAGGTCAGCATCGGATTATCTTACTAGACAGGGACGATCTGACCCTGAGCGTCCTCAGGGTGACATTCCGACCCAGCAGTCATGCTGACGCAGGTCAGCATCGGGTATAAACATTCCGCCCCTGAAATGAGTTCAGGGTGACATGCGGGTGACTAGACGTCATGCTAAAATAGAGGAGGATAAATCGTCCCAAGTAGGGTTGTTTTTTCTGATGAGATTCTCTTTCCATGGCCGGTGCCATGTTTTGAGTTGTTTTTCCCTAGCAATAGCATCTTTGATAGAAGAAAAACATTCAAAATGAACAAGCTTATGTACGGAATATCGAGCGGTAAAAGATGTCTCGTTGATTTTTATTTTATGCTCAAGAAATCTTCTAACCAGGTTGTTGGTTACACCAATATATAGGACACTATTGCTTGTATTGGACAATATGTATGTGTAGTATGTATTGTTTTCTTTCATACTAGAAAAAATATATTCTAAGCACGACAGATAATGACATTCTAGAATAAAATTGCTGACCCTGAGCGTCCTCAGGGTGACGGGCGGTACCGATTCGTCAGGGTGACAATCGGAAAAAAAAATCCCTGTCGAATGACAGGGACTTTTAAATTCTAACGAATTCAAAGACGATGTTTATCGGAGAGTGGATGCAAGGCATTCGTGCCCCGTAGCGTACAAGTCGTACGTGAGGGGGCACGGCAACGAAGCAGACGCCTCCGAGAAACGAGTCTTACTTGACTTTCAGAGCGCCGCGTTCGAGCTTAATCGTGAAGTTCGTGACGTCGCAGACTTCGCTCGGACCCCAGTACTGGATCGGACCCGGGTAGGTGTAGGATTCAGTCTTGGCCCAGACTTCGCGGTTCTTGGCGAAGAACTTGAACGGAGCGCCGTCGAGTTCCACGAGAGCCTTCTGGATAACCGGCTTGTCGGCACCGTGACGACGTTCGATGTTCATCATCATGGTGATAGGAATGCCACCGGCGGTCCACTTTTCGATGCCCTTCGTGAGGTCACGCACAGAGCTCATGTAGCCGTTCATCTTGTTGAAGGCGAGCACGGAGGCGGTGAAACCGAGGCTGTAGCAGTAGTCGGCGTCGAAGTTCGACGGAGCGGCGCAACGGCCTTCGTAACCGAAGAAGTGGTTGAGGGCGGAGAACTTGCCCTTGAAGGTCTTGCGGCTCTTGAGTTCCTTCTTGACCATCTCGATGATGAGCTTTTCGGTTTCGATGAGAGAAACCTGCACGTTGCCGTGGCTATCGCGGTCGAGCATCAGCTGGCCCTGAGTGGTGGAGGGGAGGCTCTTGAGGACTTCAGCAGAAGCCTTGGAGATCCAGTTGCAAAGCTTTTCAACCTTGGCGGCGGTGTCGAGGCCTTCGACTTCCTTTTCGTGGTGAGCGAGGGCTTCGGAGAGTTCGGAAATGAGCACACCAACATCAGGGATGAATTCGAGGAGGCCTTCCGGAATGAGGGCCACACCGAAGTTCTTGCCGTCAGCAGCACGGGCAGCGACGATGTCAGCCACGTACTTGATGACCTGCTTGAGCTTCATCTTCTTGGCCTTGACTTCTTCAGAGATCAAGCAGATGTTCGGATGGGTCTGGAGAGCGGCTTCGAGAGCGATGTGAGAAGCGCTGCGGCCCATGAGCTTGATGAAGTGCCAGTACTTCTGAGCGGAGTTGGCGTCGCGCATGATGTTGCCGATGAGTTCGGAGTAGGTCTTCACGGCGGTGTCGAAACCGAAGGAGGTTTCGATGTATTCGTTCTTGAGGTCGCCGTCGATGGTCTTCGGGCAGCCGCAAACCACGCAGCTAGCGCCGTTGGCCTGGAAGTATTCACCGAGAACAGCAGCGTTCGTGTTGGAGTCGTCACCACCGATGATCACGATAGCGTCGAGCTTCTGAGCCTTGGCGACAGCCATGCACTTCTTGAACTGTTCTTCAGTTTCGAGCTTGGTACGGCCGGACTGGATGATGTCGAATCCACCAGTGTTGCGGTAGGAGTCCATGATCTTTTCGTTGATCACGATGAACTTACCGTTCTCGAGGCCAGACGGGCCACCGAGGAAGCCGAGGAGCTTGCTCTTCGGGCTGATGCTCTTGATACCGTCGAAGATACCCGCGATCACGTTGTGTCCACCAGGAGCCTGGCCACCGGAGAGCACCACGCCCACGTTGAGGGCCTTACCGGCAGCAGCCTTGGTAGCCTTCTTCATGGAGATGTACGGAGCACCGTAGGTGTTCGGGAACAGAGCCTTGATCTTGGCCTGGTCGCGGACGGATTCGGTGGGCTTGCCCTTGACGAGAGCGACTTTGAGAGCGCCGTCGCGGAGAGCGGCGGGGAGTTTCGGCTGGTAGGCCTTGCGAGCCTTGCCGAGGACGGACAGATTGTCAGCCATTGTTTCTTCCTTTTGAATTGTTGCGCAGTCTGTAAACCGCGCAGTTCGGGTTAAAAATTTTGCGAGATTAAATATAGTAAAAATACTTCAACGGAAAAGCCCGGCTATTCGCCGGGCTTGTATTGAGGAGGAGAACAAAACTTTGTTACTTGAACTGAGCGGTGATATTCGTCTGCCCGTTGATCTGAATCTTGTGCGGGTTCTCCGTAGAACCGTCAGACCATGAGGAGAATATCGAGCCGTTCGAAGGAACCGCGGTCAACTCCATCTCCATGCCGGAGAAGAATTTGCCCTGGTAGTTGGACTTCGGGAGCTTCATGCCATCCACAAGCACCGAACCGGTTCCACTGACATTGATGCTCACGTTGGCTTCGCCCGAGAGCCCGAAGTAGCTGGCCATTTCCTGCCTGAAGTTCTGGGTGCGACTCTGGGCGTATCTCAGAATGTCGCTGCCAGAAGGCGACCAGTTGTACTTCGCCTGGTTGCGGGGCCAGCGCTGTTCGTCGCGGGAACGTTCGGAACTCGGAATCATGGCGAGCTGGTCCTGCACGGCCTTCTGGACCTTTTCGTAAGTCAGGTAGTCGTTCAGGAGGATGCAACCCTGGTTGATGAACAAACGCTTGAAATCGGGGTTTTCCAAAAGCTTCTTCAGCATGTTTCCGATAGTGGTGTTGCCGCCACCCATACCCATGCCCATTCCCATGCCGCCGCCCCACTGGCCCTGACCGGGTTGCTGGCCGCCCTGGCCGTTCATCGTGGCGCTGCCGAGCACCCACTGGAACATGTTTTGGCCTTCGGTGTCGAAGCCCATGACGCCCGGAGTAAATCCGTAGCCGTGGTCCACGTCGAAAATCATGAACTTGAAGGGATAACCGTTTTGCGGGCTGCCCCACGCGCGGATATTGTTGTTGGGCCAGTCGCCGTTATGGATATACATTTCGGCAATCATGTACTGGGCAAAACTGTTGACGTTCATCTTTTGCTTGAGCTGCGCGTAAGACTGGTTGTTTTCGCCGGCGAAGTTTCCGCTGGTAATGGAATTCGTCAGCTGGCCGAATTCAGAACTGGAGGCTCCGTTCGTGCCGCTGGGAGCCCATCCGTTGACGCATCCCTGTTCGCCATTGGAGCAGTTCTTGACGACGTTGATGGACTTGGAATCGATGCCGTAGTTGGTCTCGACAAAACTCCTGTTCAAGCGTTCGCGCAAGTCGTGGATGCCGAAGTATTCGCCATTGTAGAACACCACCACCTGGAGGCTACGCTGGTAATCCACCTCGGTACCTTCCATAAGGCTCACCAGCATGGGGTCGCCAAAGTAGTCGGTCCAGAAACGGTTGCCGTTGTTGCGCAGGTTGAAGCTCTTGATCTTCTTCGCTTCGGGGCGCGTGCTGAAGAAGGAATACTTCAAAACCTTGTCGCCGTAATCATCGTTGTCCATCTTGATGGCGACGCTCTTCTTGGGCTTGTAGCGGCTGTAGTTACCGATAATCGAAATGCCGGCGTCGATTTCCCAAGTCTTCTCGGTGGATGAGCTTCCTTTTTCGAAGTATTCCACGTGTACGGGAAGTTCGTCGTCTTTCCAGAAGTTCGCCTGCCTGCAAGGCTCGGTGCACTTGGGATTGTTGGTGTCGTCGCCACCGATATCAAAACCGCCGCCCCATTGACCCTGGCCGCCCTGGTTCAAGTCGCCAGTAGCGTAAAGACCCGCGCTGGAGTCGAACATGTCGTGATGGTTCACGGTAAGCGCCACCACCGGTATAGAGACGTTCTCGTTGATGAAGTAAGTCTGCGTCGTCGTGTCCGCCGCCTGGCCGTTCACGAATTCGGAGCAGCGCACCACGGAGTTCTTCGTAATCTGCTTGGGCTGCGAAATCTGCTCAGAATTCTGGGTGGGGAAGGAGCCGTCGAAGGTGCACTTGATTTGTCCGCCCTTCTGCGGTGTAGGCGGATCGATGGTCAGGTTCCTGTAGAAGCCCGCCTTCGGGAGGAACGTTTCCTTGGCCTTGTGGTTGTCGTCGTATTCCTTGAGCCCGCTGGAAGAAGACTGGTCCTTGACTTTGGACGAAGAACTCGACCTGGGGTTCAGCGCCGAGCTGCCGGGCAAAAGGGTCGAAGAGCCTCCCGGGATTCCGTTGCTGGAGAGGCCGGGAACAGAATTGGAGCTGCCAGGAACGACGGCAGAGCTCATAGCCGAAATAGGGGTCATCTCGCCAGTTTCCGGATCGATATAAACGGGAATCTCCTCACCGCTCACCGGATCTACATATGTACCCAATTGGGTCGAATCAATAGGCAAAGCGCCGTTATCACCGGAATTGTCCACTGTAACAGGATCATCGGAACAGCCGGCCAAAAGCGAACCGGCTATGATGAACGGCAAAAGACTGTATTTTCTCTTCATAATTTTCCCTAGATAATTGTTGGCTTTTTATATCACCACCCTCTAAATCTAGAGAATTCGGCCATTTTTTAAATTTTGTAAACTTTTTGTTTACATGAGTTTCGGGACATTATGTGCCGCTTTGATATGGAATCCCGATAATTGAAAACGGCATGAGATATAATATCCCGATAATTGACAAAAATCGACCAAAAATCATTTACATATAAATTAACAAAACAAGATTTTCACTCGATTTAACCCCTTCACAGGCATCGAAATCCGGAAAAAAATCCACAAAAAAAGCCCCGCTCGAAAGCGGGGTCTTTAAATGTTGACTCGTCATCGCGAGGCCCCGTTAGGAGCCGCGGCGATCCAACTACTTCTTATCAGCACCCTTGGGCATCTGCACGGAGATGTGGATGTCCTGCAGCTGCTGCAGATCCACTTCGCTCGGGCACTGGTCCATCGGGCTGGAAGCGCTGGTGTTCTTCGGGAATGCGATGAAGTCACGGATAGATTCTTCGCCTTCCATGGTAGCCACAACGCGGTCGAGACCGAATGCCAAACCGCCGTGCGGAGGAGCGCCGTACTTGAAGGCGTCGACGAAGAAGCCGAACTTTTCCTTCACCTGTTCTTCGGAGAGACCGAGCAGGCGGAACACCTTTTCCTGGACTTCCGGGTTGTGAATACGGATAGAACCACCACCGATTTCGACACCGTTAAGCACGAGGTCGTAAGCTTCGGCGTTGCAATCCTTCAGGTTGCCACCGAGCATCATGTCGAGGTGTTCAGGCAGCGGGTTGGTGAACGGGTGATGCATGGCCATGTAGCGGCCTTCGGTGTCGCTGTATTCGAACATCGGGAATTCGGTAATCCACACGAATTCGCGCTTCTTCGGATCGCGGAGGCCCTTGATGCGGGCGACTTCCAGACGGAGCTGGCCCATAGCCGTAGCAGCAACCTTTTCCGGACCGGCGATGAAGAACATCATGTCGCCGCACTTGGCGCCGACAGCGTCGCGCAGTTCGTTGAGCTGTTCGGTCGTGAAGAACTTGCCGACCTGGGTTTCCACTTCGTCGTTTTCCTTGACGCGCATCCACACAAGACCCTTGGAACCGTACTTGCCCACGTAGGCGGTGAGTTCGTCGATCTGCTTGCGGGTGAAGTCCACGCAGCCCTTGGCGGCGATACCGCGGATCTTGCCACCGGCGGCAACGCAGTTCTTGAACACGCCGAATTCGGACTTGGCACCGATTTCGGAAACGTCGTGGATTTCGAGGTCGAAGCGAAGGTCCGGCTTGTCGGAACCGTACTTGAGCATGGCTTCGTGCCACTTCATGCGGCGAATCTTCTTGGGCGGTTCGAAGTCCCAGACCTTGCCGAGAACTTCGGTCACGAACTTGTCGAACATGGCCATCACGTCGTCCTGGTCCACGAAGGACATTTCGACGTCGATCTGCGTAAATTCAGGCTGACGGTCGGCGCGGAGGTCTTCGTCGCGGAAGCACTTCGCAATCTGGAAGTAGCGGTCCATGCCGGCGATCATCAAAAGCTGCTTGTACTGCTGCGGAGACTGCGGGAGGGCGTAGAACTTGCCCGGGTTCACGCGGGACGGCACCAGGTAGTCGCGAGCGCCTTCCGGAGTGGACTTGCAGAGCACCGGAGTTTCAATGTTTTCGAAACCGTTAGAGTAGAAGAAGTCGTACACGGCCTTGAGGAAGCGGCTCTTGAGGAGGAGCTTCTTCTGGATCCACGGACGGCGAAGGTCGAGGTAACGGTACTGCAGGCGCAGGTCGTCGTTTTCCTTGCACTCTTCGTTCGGGTCGTTGATGGCGAGCGGGGAGGTGAGGGCGGCGTTCAAGATTTCAATCTGTTCGATCTTGACTTCGATTTCACCAGTGGCGAGCTTTTCGTTGGTGTTGCCTTCTTCGCGGGCGTAGACCTTACCGGTAACGGTGATCACGTATTCGTTGCGGAGCTGTTCGGCGGTCTTCATCACGTCGGCATTGTAGTCCGGGTTGAAGACGATCTGGGTCTTGCCATACTTGTCGCGGAGGTCCACAAAAATCACACCACCATGGTCGCGGCGACGATCCACCCAACCGGCGAGTGTTACGGTCTGGCCAACATCTGCCTTGCGCAGCTGGCCGCAGTTATGAGTACGTTTCATAGTTAGTCCTTGAAAAATTTTTCGGCGGAAAATATAGCAACTTTTTATACCAAGGGGGGAGGTATCCCCCTCGCAAAAGCCCCGTTTATGCCATCCTGAGCGCAGCCCGTAGGGCGAGTCGAAGGATCTTGACAAGCATTTCAATTTCAAAACGGGTCTTTTTCTACCCCCTCGAATGAACTGACCCCAAAAAGTTGGACAGTTTAAAGTTAGGATAAAACAGCGTTATGAGTCCGGTATTGTACAGGACTCATTCCGTTTAGGCGCAGTTTTATCCGGTCATTGTTGTAGTATTCAATATATTTTCTCAGTTCCC
>NZ_JAFZKX010000105.1 GCF_017551775.1 Fibrobacter sp.
CGACTTCCGCAAGTTCGGCGAGCTCAAGAAGGCCCCGAACACTGTGTTCGGTGTTTACAGCCACATGAAGGGCAAGATCGGTGTTATCACTGAACTCGCTTTCGAAGGCTCTGCCGACGAAGCCGCCCTCAAGGCTGCCGCCAAGGACATCGCCATGCAGGCTGCCGCTTTCGCTCCGGTCGCCCTGAACGACGCTTCCGTTCCTGCCGAAACTATCGAAAAGGAAAAGGAAATCGCCAAGGCCCAGATCGAAGCTTCCGGCAAGCAGACCAAGCCCGAATTCATGCAGCGCCAGATCGATGGCCGCGTGGCTAAGGTGCTCAAGGAAATCGTTCTCGAAGATCAGGAATTCTTCATGTCCGAAAAGAACCCGAAGAAGCTCTCCGTCAAGGACTACCTCCAGGAAGTCGTTGCCAAGCAGCTCGGTCTTGTGAGCCTGAAGGTCGTGAACTTCATCCGCTTCGAACGCGGTAACTAATTTCTTCCGCCGGCATCCTCGCGCAGGGGATGTCATCCTGAGCTATACGAAACTTAGAACTTTAGTTCTGTAGTTGAGTTATGCCCTTTGGGTAGAAGGGCGAAGCCCGGAGTCGAAGGATTTAGGCACGAAATTAAATTGGTCGCTCCCCCGCGGGGCGGCCGATTTTTTTATTTTTTGTGCGAGTAAAAAGGAACAATAAATGATGAAGAAGATTTTATTTGCAGGAGCGCTTGCGGGCTTGCTCGTTGCTTGTGAAGATTCCACCACCTCTCCGCAACCGGAACCGCGTACATCCGATGTGACAGAAATCAGTTCTTCTTCCGAAACGGTAGAAAACTCATCGCAAAAGTCCGGTGAAAGCTCATCGTCCGAGCAGGGTGTTGCGGAAAGTTCTTCGTCTCAAGAAACCGTTATCGTAGAAAGCTCATCGTCCGAGCAGGGTGTTGCGGAAAGTTCTTCGTCTCAAGAAACCGTTATCGTAGAAAGCTCATCTTCTGCAGAAATTGCACCGCAAGATACCGCTTCGCAAAAAACGGTGCTGGACTCGTTGCCCTTTGACACTACGGGAATCCAGCCGGAACTTCTGAAGTATACGATTGATCCTGATACCTACACTGACGAAGATCGTGCAAAGATGGGACCGTATTTGGGCCATAACATTACCGTAGAGGAATGGACAAATCCGACTTGTGAGGTCATACATGTTTATGAAAGTGGCAAAATTGTGACCGATTTTGCGGGCTATCATGAATTTTGGAATTGCGTTTTGGTTGTGCTTGATGATTCGCTCATGTTTTCGAATGCGCAAAAATGCAGGAACACTCCGATTTGGGGTTCTTGCCGGAATGCCGAGGCCTACTCGAAAAAGATCGTTGTGGGCGGTAACGTCTTTTACTTTGGCGTATTTGAACAGCAATTGCAGCTGACTCAAGTGACCGATACCTCGCTTACCATCTGGCTTACGAAAAATCCGGATTATGTTGTTCCTGATTCTGTAGCCGCAACCCGTACTTGGAAAAAGAGTGTTTTTAAAGACGATTCGCTTGTGAAGTTTGTTGGTGAAAGTCGTAACCCCGATTACGTCGATACGATTGCCATTGAAAAGTATAATGTCACAATTACAGACTGGGGCAATACTTGGATCTTTGCAAATGAAACCTGCAGTTCCGAAGGTTATGTGAAGGATACAACTAAAACTGCGAGAGAACAATGCAAGGACTGGCAAACTTATCGCAATGACTTTGTGGACTGCACCGCTCGGAACATGAATTTGCCCAAAGGCGTTTATCCCAGATTGTGCCGCCCCACCAAGATTGATAACCGCTACGGCTCCGTCTGGTGCATCTTGGACGGCGATTACGTCGCGCCCGAAGAGTAGCAAAACAAGGAAATCAAGCGAAATTGAACAGGTCGCTCCCCCGCGGGGCGGCCTTTTTTGCGCAAAAATTGCGTTTTATATGTTCTTTTGGAATATCTTTTGCCCCTTTATGCGACCACTTTTGTGACAAATAGTTTATTTTAATGATACTAAAATGCTATAAAGTCGGCGGTTTACGGTCTTGAAACAGGAAAAGTGCAAAATACCAAAGGCGCTGAAGCAGGAATTTGAAAGTTCCGAATTGCCGCTAGTAGTCTATCGAATTGTCGATGGACGTTTCTTCGCAGAAGTTGTTTCTATCGGATTTGCCCATTGGCAGGGTCCGGACCTTGCCTGCGAAGATGTTGCCCGGCTTCTCAAAGAGGATTTGTACGGGAATGTCCATCCCGAGGACCTGGTTTCTACCGCGTCCGTGGTGGATGCGTTTGTAAAAAAAGGCGGCGAACATTTCGAGGTCGTCTATCGACGAAAAATCCATGGCAAGGACGACTTGCGCTCCATCCACTCGGTTGGGTACAGGCGCACCTTCGACGCTACGGAATATGCGGTTGTCGCTTACAACGATGTGACCGCGGCGCTTGAGTCCAGCGACGAGAACCGGCAGGCTCTTGACAGCGACCTTGTCGAATACCTGAGTGCGGACAAGGTGGAGCCCTTCATCATTATCGATGCGAAGACGCACGAAATTTTGATGATCAGCGCCTCCGTCGAAAAAGTCTGGACCCCCATGCATGCCTATTTCCCGGGCATCAAGTTCGAGGAGTACTTCTTTGATCCGAACGAACCGCAGCTGATTACCATAGAAGAAGTGCTGGAGAGGGGGGAAGTCCTCGTTCCCAATTCCCGGACTGGCGGAGATTTGGTCTTGAAGGCCTCCATCATCATGTGGCACGGCCAGGAGGCCATCCTGCATCGCCTTAGCGAAAAGGCCGACCGCTACTTTGATGCCCTGACCGGCCTTCCGAACCTAGATTACAGCTGCATGCGCGGTGAAAGCTTTGCGGACGAAATTCGCGAGGCGGGCGGGGTCCCCGCGCTTGTCTTCCTGGATTTTGTCGGGATGAAACTCTACAATAACGCGAACGGCTATGAGAAGGGGAACGAACTTCTTATCCATTTCGCCGGCTTCTTGAAAAAGCAGTTCCGGAAGAATCTGGTGTGCCGCATAGCGGACGACCACTTCATGGTCATTGCGGATATGGATAAACTCGAAAGCCGCCTGAACGAAGTCCGCAGGAACATCAAGAGCGTAATCTCGAAGATATCGATGGACCTCTATGTCGGCATCTGCAAGATAGAGGAATACGACGTCATCTTCGATGCGACCGAAAAGGCGAAGATGGCCTGCAACATCCAGAAGAAAATGCACGGGGGATTCATCCGTTATTACGATGAGCAGTTGCACAAGGATCTCCTGTTGCAGAACTACGTGGTGAACCACGTGGACGAGGCTATCGCGAAAGGCTATATCAAGGTTTATTACCAGCCGGTTGTCCGCACGATTACCGAGACGTTCTGCGGGATGGAGGCGCTGGCCCGCTGGGTCGACCCGCAATTCGGTTTCCTGAATCCTTGCGTGTTTATCGGCGCGCTCGAAGAATCCCGCCAAATCCATAAGCTCGACAGCCACATCATCGAGCTCGTCTGCAAGGATATGCGCGCGGAACTCGACCAGGGGCACCCCGTGGTTCCCGTCTCGTTCAACCTTTCGCGCCTGGACTTTGTCGGCTGCGACATTTTCGACGTGGTCGAAAGGGCCCTCGCGAAGTATGACATAGACCGCGAAAACATCCGCGTCGAGATTACGGAAAGCATCATGGCGTCGGATTCGTACGTCCAGCAAGAAATTGAACGATTCCGCTTGGCGGGTTACGAAGTCTGGATGGACGATTTCGGAAGCGGCTACTCCTCGCTGAATACGCTGAAGGACTACAAGTTCGACGAACTCAAGATTGACATGGCGTTCCTCTCGAATTTCAACGACGTGTCGCGAGTCATTATCCGCTCTACGGTCCGCATGGCGAAAAACCTTGGGCTGAAGACTTTGGCGGAAGGCGTCGAGACCAGGGAACAGATGGAGTTCTTGAAGGAAATCGGCTGCGAGAAGGCGCAAGGCTTCTATTACGGAAAGCCGCAACCGCTGGGCGATACCATGAAGCACATGGAAGAATCGGGAATTGCCGTCGAAAGTCGCGAGATGAGGGTGGTTTATTCGAAACTGGGCGGCCTCGACTATCTGGTGGATACGTCCAAGGCGATACTCGCTTACGAAAACGGAATGTTCCGGTTCCTGTTTACCAACAAGCAGTTCGAAGAACAGGCGCTGAGCATCGGCTTTTCTTCCATTAAAGACGTGGAAGACGCGGCGAACAACCCCAAGGATCCCACCTACTATACGCTCCATGAAATCGAGAAACTCGCATATTACAACCCGAGCGAAATGACCTACGCTACCCGCGGGACGTATGTCTTTATAAGCGGAAGCCTTATTGTTGACCTGGACGGTTGCCGCATCTACGACATCGTGCTGCGCGACACTCACGTGAGTACCCATGACAGTACTACGAACCACAAGAAGGTCTCGCTCCCCGTAGAGACGAAAACGGTCCTGATCGCCGTAGCGAGCCCGCAGACCCGCGCGTTCCTCGATAGCATACTCAGGACGGATTACAACCTGCTGCTGGCCGGCGATGGCGAACGTGCGCTTGAACTGTTGATGGAACACGGGCGCCGCATCTCGCTTGCGCTGGTCGATGCCGATCTCCCGAAAGTGGACGGCTTCAAGATTATCCAGAAATTCCAGAGCGAAATGCGCGACCTCCAGCTGCCTTTTATCATCATGACCGACAATCTCGATGTCGCGAAGGCGAGCATGCACCTGGGCGCCTTCCAGTTTATCTGCATGCCCATTATCGACAGGGAAATGATCAAGGCGAAGATTGCCGGGGCCATCAAGAATGCCGAACTCTTGCACAAGGTGGCGCTGAACTACATGGAATATGTTCCCGGCGGCGTTATCCTTTTCAGGATAAAGACGGGCAAGGTCCTTTATGTGAATGCGCGCGCGCTCGATATCTTTGAATGCGACAGCGTCAAGAAGTTCCGCGAACTGTCCGGGTCGAATTTCAAGAACGTGATTTTGCCGGAAGATTTCGACGGCGTGAACAGGGAAATCGTGGAGCAAATCGAGAGCTATTCTTCGACGACGAAACAAGTCACTTACCGCGTAAGGACCGCCAACGGGATTGTCAAGCGCGTCTATCATGTGGGCAAGGTTTTCCGGAACACGCCGTATGGCGATATCTTCTCGGTGTTTGTTTCCGAAGACGACATGGCGATGAAGGACTACTTTACCCGGAGGGAAGCGTTTGACAACTTTATGGCGTCCGGCGAAGCGACGCACACCAAGTCTTACGACCCGGGGTATAAGGGATTCCTGTTCTGGAACCTGACGAAGAATTCCCCTGTGCTGCGAATGGACGGCATCTCGTACATTCCCAAGGAATTCGCCAAGAAATACACCTACGAAACCCATTATAATTACCTGAGTTCCTTGATGCTCAAGAACGAGCTTAACATACAGCGGACGGCGGAGTACACCCGCGAAAGGCTGGTTCTGGATTGCCTCAACAAGTGCGTAGTCCCGTCGCTCAAGGTGTGCTATGATATCGATGGCTATTGCTTTACGATCTTGTCGAATTTCGATATGCTCATGGACCCGGATTCGGGCGATATCATCCTGAAACTTCAGAACGAATGCATCGAGACGACGAAAGGATAACGCGGTTCTGACTGCGGTATCTTTTATTACATTTGTCCCTGTTCTTTCTCATAAACAGTTAATAATAGGGAGAGTCTGATGACTCTGCCTTATAGTTGAAGACGCTAGTATGAAAAACTTTATTTGTCTTGTATTTATTTCCATAATCTGTGTCGCATGCACAAAAGATCCTGGAGTAACTTCAGAACCTACTGATTCTCTGCAAGATGGTTGGGATCCTGTTTTAATCCCGAACAAAGATTCCCTTGGCACGAGGGGTAGTGGCCTGCAGGCGATTCTGCATTCAGGTTCTTGGATTATGGTCGAAGATGCCTGGAGCGTTCCGGCAGAAGGAAAACCTGGATATCTTGTGCATGCTCCGCGTCTTTTTGTGACAACAGCCAATGGAACTCATTGGGATACTCTTTCGGTTCCGTCGAAGGGTTTTGTACATACGCTTTACTCTGACTCAACGGCATTCTATGTTGGAACGACAACGGGTGACGTGTTGAAATATTTACCAGATAATAAAGAGTGGATAAAAATAAACGTTCTCGATTCTTCTAGTGATATTGAATTTGGCGTTTATGGAATTGCCAAGTTTGAAAATAACTTGATTGTCTGCTTGGCTGGATTCAAGGATACTGTCACAAGGGAGGTCGTATCTGTTTTAAGGTTGCAGAACGGAGATTCATGGATAGATTTGGATACACCACCTATTCATTATGACCCCTATGGAACGGAGACGGTTCCCTTGCAGTTCCATAGGGGGGTCGAGTGGAATGGAAAGTTCTATGCCGCAACTGCAGACGGCGTGTTTGAACTTGAACCTGGATTTTGGCAATGGAAACAGCTTCCGCATCCTCCAAAGCTTAGGTATACAAAGTCTCTTGTTGCCAATCCTGTTAAGGATATCCTTGTCCATAAAAACAAGTTAGTCATGGCCGATGAATGGAGGCTGTTGGCGTATGAATGGGATGATGCTGGAAATGAATGGGTTCCCATAGACAGTCTTTTCTTGGATTTCTACAACAGCGAGGACTCTTTGAATTATATCATCAACGTCAATTCAATACATGGCAAATACCGCCTTGTGTCTGATGGTGAACACTTGTTTTCTTTTGGTAAGCGCTCCTACCCTAAGGTGTACATGGGTGATTATGGTGAACCCTATGGGAACATTCCAAAAGGTTGGAGAAGTATTGTTGGCGATGTTAGTAAGGGCCACCGACTTCCGACATTGGTAATATATGGAGGTGATGTGATAGACGGTGAACTTTACGCAGTTTCCTATGAGGGACTGTATAAAATCTCATTGAAGAATTTGGACAGTATAATCGCTGGCGAGAAAGATTTTTTCTAATCAAACGAAAAACGGTTTCGTTGAAATAGACTATTTACTTTTGCACAAACAAAAAACCTCGGTTCATCACCGAGGCTTTTTTAATTTCGCGTTAGCGAGAATTACTTTTTGTAGCTATCCATCGCAGCTACATCCAGGCTCTTGACCAGGTTGTAGTGCTTGGCGACTTCGGCTTCGGCCATGTTCAGGTACACCTTCATGCTCTTTTCGAACAGTTCAGGAGACTTGGTGGCGTCGCGGAGGAGCAACTGGCTCATGACGCAGTTCGCGGCCATCTCGTAGAGGTGACGTGCGCAGAGGTCGAGGAACTCGTTGTTCTCGGTAGCCTTCACGTATTCGATAGCTTCGTTGTACTTGGCGTCCATTGCCTTGGCGCGGGCCTTCAGCGCTTCGTATTCCGGGCGAACGTCCTGACCCTCGAGTTCTTCGAGAATCTGGCTGTAGGTGCCGGTGGTGATGTGCGGGAGAGCGGCCACGGTCTGCAACTGGGTCGTACCTTCGTAAATCGAAGTGATACGAGCGTCGCGGTACAGGCGCTGGCAAGCGTATTCGAGCATGTAGCCGGAACCGCCGTGCACCTGGATGCTGTCGTAGCTGTTCAGGTTGGCGTATTCGGAGTTCATGCCCTTGGCGAGCGGCGTGCAAGCGGAAGCGAGCTTCTGGTAAAGCTTGAGTTCCTTCTTTTCGTCGTCGGTGAGCTTGCGGGTGCGTTCGATGTCTTCGAGGCACTTGTAGATATCGACGTAA